>JAADHY010000676.1 GCA_013151585.1 Planctomycetota bacterium | reverse complement strand
TGTTGCGCGTCGGCACGAAAGGGGCGTGGAACGACCAGACGCTTTGTTGCTTCTGTGTGTTGGACTTTGGGGACCGCTTCCACCTTTACACGGGTGGGGCGCGTTACGGGCAAAAGAAAAACATTGGCGTGGCGACTTCTCGAGACGGGATTCACTGGACCTGGTACGAGCGGAATCCGCTTTTTGCCGGCAGCATGCCTTATGTGATCAAAGTGGGCGATGAGCTTCGGCTGTATTATTCCGGCGGTCATGCGGGCCTGCCCGGACTGCAGATGAGGCGCTCGCGCGACGGCTTCCACTGGAGCCAGCCGCAGAAAGTGTTCCGCGGTTGTGCCGACCCGTGCGTGGTGCACGTCGCCGACGATCGCTTCCACCTCTATTTCTGCCACGGCCGGCGAAAAGTCAAAGATGGAAAAAACGTCTGGGAATTCCGCATTCACCTGGCCACATCAGCGGATGGGATCCGGTGGCAGGAGCGGCCCGGCCCGATTCTGCCGCTCGGGCCGGCGGGCAGTTGGGAAGCGGAAGGGCATGCCGGACCGGTCGTGCTCAAGTTGCCCGATGCGTTCCACATGTGGTACCTCGGTGCCGGCCAATATCGCAGCCAGTCGGCGTGGCGCATCGGCCATGCCACCTCGCCCGACGGCCTACATTGGACCAAGTCGGGAACCGAGCCGGTGCTGGACATCGGCAGGCCGGGCGCTTGGGATGGCGGTACCTTGATGTCCTTCGATATCGTGTTCCGCGACGGCAGGCTGCTGTTCTGGTACGCCGCTGACCCGGGCAAGCACCGCGACGAGACGACGATGAGCATCCAGATCGGCTTTGGCACGAGCCGCGACGGAGAGTAGAGCATGGCCAATGCGTGCGGACCTACGAGTGACGGCCGTCGCCCATCCCGCTCGCCGTGGGTCACCGGCCATGTCGAGTCAGCCGTGGGCCAGGTGCCCCAAGTCGACACAACGCTGCGTTTCGCGGATCGGTTGGGAGCCTGGAAGGCGCGCTGGGCGATCGGCCGGATGCGATACTCGGTCCCGCCCGGCCTGTACGCCGTCGGTCGGCCGGGCCGCGAGTCGCCCGTGCTCGTGACGGCCAACTACAAGATGACCTTCGATCGGGTCCGTTCGCAACTGGCGGCGGTCGATGCTTGGCTGCTGGTGCTCGATACGCATGGTATCAACGTATGGTGCGCGGCGGGCAAGGGCACGTTCGGGACCGATGAGCTGGTTCGCCGAGTGGCGGCGACGCGGCTGCAGCAACTCGTTGCCCATCGCCGGCTGATCTTGCCGCAGCTCGCAGCGCCCGGTGTGGCGGCCCACGAAGTGCTACGCCGCTGCGGGTTCCGCGTCATCTACGGCCCGGTTCGAGCCGAAGATATTCCTCGTTTCCTCGAAGCGGATATGCAGGCCACACCCGACATGCGTCGCGTCCGGTTTCCGTTGCGCGACCGGCTGGCCGTCGCGCCGGTCGAGCTGGTGATGGCGATGAAATACATCCTCCTGATGGCAATCTGCTTCTTTCTGCTCTCAGGGCTCGGAGCGGACGGCTATTCGTGGCAGCGTGCCATCGCAATCGGCCTTCCCTGCGCGGCAGTGGCTGCTGCGGTGAGCTTTGGCAGCATTCTGCTCACGCCGGTGCTCCTGCCCTGGCTGCCCGGCCGGATGTTTGCCGTGAAAGGCTTCTGGCTTGGCGTGGCGATGCTGGGCATCGTGGGCGTGTGGTCCAACGTGAGACAGATGCCGGTCAGGAGCTGGGTGGCCGTCGCGAGCTGGTGTGTGCTGATCCCGACGTTGGCCAGTTTCATGGCGATGAACTATACGGGCTCGACTCCTTACACTTCGCTTTCCGGCGTGCGCGTTGAGGTGCGTCGAGCCGTTCCGGTTCAGGTGATCGGTGCGGTTATTGGTGTTGCTCTTTGGCTGACCGGGCGGTTTGTGTAGCGCCGGCGCGAAGGAGCTGCGACGAGGAACAATGACGATGGATCGGTTTCGTTACTTGCCTGGTGTCGTCACCTTGCAGATCGACGTCCGGCGCTGCGACGGCTGTCGCATGTGCGTGATCGTGTGCCCCCATGCGGTGTTTTGCATGCAAGACAAGAAGGCGCGGATCCTCGACGCCGACGCCTGCATGGAATGCGGAGCCTGCGCCAAGAACTGCCCTTCAGGAGCGATCACTGTCCGGTCCGGCGTCGGGTGTGCCACCGCAATGTTGATCGAAACGTTGCACCGTGGGAGCTGCTGCGGTGGATGACTTGGAGGAGTGCTGTTTGGCTGCGTCCACACTGCCGGGCGACGCCGGTCGCTGGGCGGAGACTCGAAGATGTAAGGGAACGGTACGATGAAAACTCTGAAGATGCTCTTGCTCCTGGCGACCTGCTCGCTGGGACCTGCCGCTATTGGTGCGGAACCGTCGAGGCCGCCGCGCGCGAGCCTAAGCGCGGCCGTGGAAAATGGCTTTATGCGCGTCGCCTTCGACATGTCCCGTAAGGGGAGCCTGGCGGAGTTCCGCTGCAGGCGTTTCGGGCGGAATTTGTTATCGGAAGGAGCCGCCGGCCGAAGTCTTTACCGCATCGAGGCCGTGGACGCTGGAGGCAAGACGCATCGGATCACAAGCGCGCAGGCCGCCAAGTCGCTCATCACGCGCGACAACACAACCGTGACGATCACCAACCGCCACGCCAAACCGGGCCCAATGACCGTAATCGTCACGTGCCGGCTCGATGAGGGCTCGGCGCTTGCGCATTGGCGGATCCGCGTGGAAAACAGCTCAGACTTGATCGTTCGCAAGGTGGTTTTCCCGATCGTCGAAGTTCCTGACTCGGCCGAATACATCCTGTTTCCCTACTGCGACGGATGCCTGATCGAGCAGCCGGGCAAGCGGCTGGGCGTCGGGTACCGCAAGGAGGGCACTTATCCGGGGAACGCGTCGACTCAGATCATGGCCGCTGGGCTCGAGCCGGACGGCGGGCTCTACTACGCAGTACACGATAGCGGCGGATACAAGAAGACGTTGGCGGTTCGGCGCACAAAGACCGGCATCGAACTGTCCGCTACGCACTTCCCGGTCGATGGTCCGGGCAACGACTACCGGCAGCCGTACGATGTGGTGCTCGGGCCGTTTCAAGGCACGTGGTACGACGCCGCGGACATTTACAAAGCCTGGGCCGTCCAGCAGCACTGGTGCGAAAGGAAACTCATCGAGCGCGACGACGTGCCGCAATGGCTCAAGGACGCACCGCTCTGCCTGACCTATACGCTTACCGGCACGGTGGCTGCACATGGCGGTGACGTGCAAGCAGCGTTCGATTCGTTGCGAAAGACGGCTCGGTTGTATTCGCAGCATTTTGGGTTGCGGGTCTGCACGCTGCTGGCCGCATGGCAGGGCCGCGGCTACTACATCGCGCCGCATTACTTCCCGCCGTTTGGCGGGTATGAACGATTCACGTCGCTGGCCCGCGGCCTGCGCGAAGACGGCAACCGGTCGATCGTGTTCCTGTGCGGCGGCCTGTACTGGACGGTCGAGAAGAAGCCGCCGCTGCAAGAGTACGACGACTGGGAATGCTTCCGGCGCGAGGGCGAGCCGTTCGCTGTGGTCGGCCCGGACGGCAAGACGCTGATAACCGGCGAGGCGGACAAACGGGTCGGCCGAAACGCTCATCTGTGTGCGGCCGACGAGCGCACGCACCGCATGATGCTCGATATCTGCCGCAAGATTCAGGACCTGGGCGTGACGGTCGCTCAATTCGAATCGGTCGGCGGCGGCCAGCCGCTATGCTACTCGAAAAGCCACGGGCATCCGCCGGGCGGCGGCAACTATCAAGCGAAGGGCTATTACAAACTGTTCGAGTCGGTGCTGCGACAAGGCCAGACGCGCGACAAGGACTTCGCCGTCACAATCGAGGAGCCCGGCGAATATTACATGCAGGTGCTGTCGGCCTATCACGCGCGCGACAACGCTGAGTTCACTTGGCCGCGCAGCGGTGCGGCCGAGCGAGGCGTGCCGCTGTTTACTTACCTGTATCACGAGTATGCCATCGGCTACTTGGGCATCGGGCCGTCGTTCAGCACGAAAGGCCGGCACCGCGTGGGCGAATTCTTCCATGCCGCCAACTACGTGCGCGGCAAGATGCTCGGGCTGTCAAGCTGGAGCCCGCAGCGCTGGCCCACACCACAGGAACTCAACGAACATCAGCGTAAGATGATGGAGGGCATCGCGGCGGTGCTGCGTAGCCCGGCTCGCAAGTACCTCATGCTCGGCCGCATGCTGCATCCGGTGCCGCTCGACGTCCCGCAGACCGAGGTGCGTTTCTGGAGCTGGCGGACGAAGAAGCACCGGACGATCCGATTTCCAGCCGTGCTGCAAGGAGTCTACGAATACCCGCCAGCAGTCCCCGGCGAGTTGCCGAAACAGCCGGTCGGTCGCGGGTACGCGCTGGTCAACATTGCCGAACAGCGAATCGAATTCGACTTGCCGCTCCTTCCCCCCTCTGCGGGAACAACGTATGTTATCAGGCAGTACGGAAAGGAT
Source organism: Planctomycetota bacterium (assembly GCA_013151585.1). Lineage (GTDB taxonomy): Bacteria > Planctomycetota > Planctomycetia > Planctomycetales > Planctomycetaceae > JAADHY01. Next base: position 1,615 of record JAADHY010000676.1, on the reverse strand, counting down.
GGGGAGCGGGAACTCGGGCAGATGGGCGCCGATCCGCACACGATCCACCTCGGTCTCGACTCCTGCGAATCGACGTTCATTATGGTGGAGCGCGCGTCCCGGTAGGAGTGCGTCTTAAAGGGGGTGGCTGGATCCGCTGTTCACCCTAGTTCGTACGGATTGAACACGACAACGGCAACGGGAGAAAGACAGTGCAAACCAAACTACAATCGCCAACCGGCGGAGGGTTCGTTTGTCTGATTCTGTCAGTAAACGTGCTCTGGCTTGCCGGTCTGCCAGCGGCCTTGGCTGTGGACTATTACGTGAGCCACTCCGGCGACGACAAGAACAGCGGCCGGTCGCCGAGCAGTCCCTGGCGAACACTCGATCAAGTCAACCGTTTTGCGTTTGCTCCGGGCGACGTGATCCACTTCCAGCGCGGCGGCGTGTGGCACGGCCAGCTCGTTCCGCGCAGCGGCAATGAAAAAGGGTGCGTTACCTACACCGCCTACGGCAAAGGGCCGAAGCCGCAGATTCTGGGCTCGATCGAGAAAAACCGCCTCGAGGATTGGAAACGGGTCAAAAAGAACGTCTGGCGGGCCGGTCCGTTTCCGTGCGACGTGGGTAATATCATTTTCAACAACGGAGAGGTTTGCGGTAGCAAGGTCTGGACCAGCACCGACGTGGACGAACCGTACAAGTTTTGCTACGAACGGGAGAGTAACACGGTCCTGCTTTACGCGGCCAAAAACCCCGCGGAGCTTTTTGAGGACATCGAGTGTGCTCTGACGCGTCACATCATTCCTCAAAGCGGTCGCCATCACGTGATCTACGACGGCCTGCATCTGGCGTACGGATCGGCGCACGGCATCGGCGGAGGAGGTACGCATCACATCGTCGTGCGCAACTGTGATCTGAGCTTTATTGGCGGCGGGCACCAGTACACAAAGCAGACGCCGCGCGGCCCACGGCACGTGCGGTATGGCAACGGCGTCGAATTCTGGAACGGAGCCCATGACAACTTGGTCGAAAACTGCCGCCTCTGGAACATCTTCGATGCCGCCCTGACCAACCAGGGAGCAGCCAAGAACGCTCAGTACAACATCACCTACCGGCGTAACATCATTTGGAATTGCAATTACTCCTTCGAGTACTGGAACCGACCTGAGGGCTCGGTCACCCACGACATTTACTTTGAAGACAACCTGTGCTTCAACGCTGGCGAAGGCTGCTGCCACGGCTGGGGCGTGCATCTGATGTTCTTCAGCAACCAGGCGACCACGAAGCGTTTTTTCGTGCGGCGAAACGTCTTCCACAACGCGCGGTTCGCCGCTCTCAATTTGCATTTGGGCCAATGGGATTGGTCGGACGAGCTGGTGTTGAGCGACAACGTCTACGTCCAGCCGGCGGATAAAACGCTGGTCCAATGGGATGGCCGACCGTTCAAAGCGGGCGAGTTCGCCGCGTATCGACGTTTCTCCGGAAAAGATACCGATTCCCGGCTGCTTACAGTCCGCCGCTTGGTGTTGAAGCCGGCGAGCGTTAGTCTCAAAGTAGGGCAGACGCAAGCGATCGAAGCTGTGGCGTTCTATTCGGATGGCACATCGGTTCCGGTAACGCCCCTTGCTCGTCTGGT
>JAADHY010000217.1 GCA_013151585.1 Planctomycetota bacterium | reverse complement strand
GCGATGCGAGCCGGGTCGTTGTTGCTGTTCGGTCCGGTCGGAGGCCGGGTTGGAGCCGGGATGCGACGTGGTTCCATTGTCCTTTTCGATCGTCCGAACGACGACCTGTTGTTGACATTCCACTGGGCATGTCGGTACCGCCCGGTGTTTTTGCGAGCCTACTTGAGGGTCTTGAGCCGGACCGGGTTCGAGACGCCGCCGAACTGCTTGGAGGCACAGTACGACCGTTATTGTGGCGACCGGTTGGAGGGCGGACGCGGGGAGATATTGATTCGAGCGGAAGAGCATGCCTGAGTCGTTGAACATTGCGGAGCGGCTGCGCGAGGTGGCTCGACGTTATCCTCACCAGCGAGCCGTCGTGTGTCCGGTCGGCCGGGCCCGAGCCGGACGAGTGGCCTATGCGCAGCTTACCTTCGAACAACTGGACCAAGAAACGGACCGGCTGGCGCGCGGATTGAGCCGTCTAGGAGTGGAACCGGGCATGCGTCTGGTATTGATGGTGCGGCCCAGCCTCGAGTTCGTGACGCTCACGTTCGCTCTGTTCAAAGCCGGAGTGGTGATCGTGTTGATCGACCCCGGCATGGGGCGCAGCAACGTGTTTCGGTGTCTCGAAGAGGTCGAACCGGATGGCTTTGTGGCAATCCCGCTGGTGCATGCCGTTCGTGTAGTCTCGCGTCGCCGGTTTCCGCAAGCCAAAGTGAACGTCACGGTGGGAGGACGTCGCTGGGGCTGGGGCGGCGTGACGTACGAGCAATTGCTGGGCGAAGCATGGACTCCCTACGAGTCAGTCCGGACGCTGCCAGATGACCCGGCGGCCATCATTTTCACCAGCGGCAGTACCGGTCCGCCGAAGGGAGTACTGTATCTGCACAGCATTTTTGACGCTCAGGTCGATCTGTTGCGCGAGTTTTTTCACATCCAGCCGGGTGAAGTCAGTCTGTCGGCCTTCCCGCTCTTTTCTTTGTTCGATGCCGCCATGGGCGTCACTACGATCATCCCGGACATGGACCCGACGCGTCCTGCCCGCGTTGACCCGGAAAAGATTCTACAGGCGATCCGTGACCATGGTGTCACTCAGGCCTTCGGCTCACCTGCCATGTGGAACCGCATCAGTCGCCACTGCGAACAGAGCGAGCAGACGATTCCATGTTTGCGGCGAGTGATCTCGGCTGGGGCTCCCGTTCCCATCCGGCTGATCGAGCGCATGCTGGGAGTGCTCGAACGAGAGGACGCCGACATTTATACTCCATACGGAGCGACCGAATCGTTGCCGGTCGCCTGCATCAGTGGCCGGGACGTATTGAAAGAAACGGCGGAACTATCACGGAAAGGAGCGGGCACGTGTGTCGGGCGCGTGTTCCCTGGTATCACCGTCCGGATCATTCCTATTGTGGACGGACCGATCCGTACGATCGATGACGTGCAGGAATTGCCCCCTGGCCAGATCGGTGAAATCATCGTCCAAGGGCCGGTCGTTACGCCTCAGTACGTTCGCAAACCCGAGGCGACGGCCGAAGCGAAAATCGCCGATCCCGCGGGACTGTGGCATCGGATGGGCGACGTCGGCTATCGCGATCAACAGGGACGGCTGTGGTTTTGCGGCCGCAAGGCTCACATCGTGCATACCGACTCTGGGCCGCTGTTTCCGGTACCGTGCGAGGCGATTTTCAACGAACATTCCAATGTTTATCGCAGTGCGTTGGTCGGAGTGGGACCGAAAGGCAAGCAGCGTCCGGTGATCGTGGTAGAGCCCGAGCCGGGATATTTTCCCAGAACACACCAGCAGCGAGAGGAATTCACCGAACAGTTGTTGAAACGAGCTGCGGCGGAACCGCTAACTCAATCGATCCGAACGGTGCTGTTCCACCCGTCGTTGCCCGTGGACGTCCGGCACAACGTCAAGATTGGACGAGAACAACTCAGCGTCTGGGCCGAGCGAGAACTGGCTGCCAGCGACTGACAGGCGGAACATCAGGGAAAAAGGGGGCTCCGGGACCGTCCGAAAATGGAGAACAAGCGCGGTCTCATCATCATACACGATCATACACGGACGATCGGGCCAGTGGCGTGTCCGCCGGAGCATTTCCTCGTTCCGTGCTGCGGCCCTGATGCTCAAAGCACTGGCCTCGCTCGCGCCGACTCAGCACGACATCACGGGCCCATGACGACCAACTGGTGACTCGAAAGGGAATTGGCCGAACGGCGAGGCTTCCGCCGCGCTGTTCCAGACGATTCGAGAACAGTTCCAGAGATCGATGAACGCATTGGTGACTGGTGGCGGTGGTTTTCTCGGGCTGCACATCGTCGAGCAGCTCGTTGAGCGTGGCGACGCTGTCCGCGTGTTGTGCCGGCGTCCGAATCCACGCTTCGGCGAACTGGGCGTGGAATGGCACGGGGGCGATGTGCGCGACTTTGACACCGTGCTGGCTGCATGCGAAGGGATAGACGTGGTTTTTCACGTCGCCGCACTGCCCGGCATCTGGGGCCCGTGGAAGGACTACTACAGCATCAACACGCTCGGGACCGAAGTGGTCGTTGAAGCCTGTCGGCGAATGGGTGTCGCCCGGCTGGTTTACACCAGTTCCGCCAGCGTGGTCTTTGACGAGAACGATCACCTGGATGCCGACGAAACGCTCCCGTATGCCGACCGCTACCTATGCCACTACCCGCAGACCAAGGCGTTGGCGGAGCGGGCGGTGCTAAGAGCCAACGGGACAGGCGGCCTGAGCACGGTCGCCTTGCGTCCCCACCTGATTTGGGGCCCTCGGGATAACCACTTGACGCCGCGAGTCATCGAACGTGCTCGTCGAGGACGACTCCGCCAGGTCGGTGACGGCACGAACCGCGTTTCCCTTTCGTATGTCGAGAACGTCGCGGCCGCTCATCTCCAGGCCGCCGATGCTTTGAAGCCCGGCTCACCCGTCGCCGGACAGGCTTACTTCATTAACGACGCCGAGCCGGTCAATCTCTGGCAGTGGATCAACGGACTGCTGGAACGCGCTGGTCTGCCGCCCGTTCGCCGGAAAACGTCTACGGCCGCCGCGTGGCGCTGGGGAGCTTTCTACGAACTGCTCTACCGATCGCTGCGACTTAGCGGCGAGCCACCCATGACCCGCTTCCTCGCTCGCCAGCTCAGCCAAAGCCACTGCTACAGGATTGACAAGGCTCATCGCGATTTCGGCTACCAGCCGACCGTCTCCATCGAAACCGGCCTGGCTCGACTCGACCCCGAACTGAGACAACTCGCCTCATTGCCGAGTGGAAAGTCTGGCTGAAAGCCAGTTCGTCCACAGCGTCAGAAACTCCGCTCTGACCAGTGGGAGGCTGCTGGCCGACCAAGCTCTTGGGGCGAATGCCGACCGGAGTTCCGGACCGCCGAGCCACAAGCGAAACGATCTCGGCCCACACGACAGTCGCGCCAACGGCGCCCGCGAATCGTCGTCCATAATCCCCCCTCTGGCGACTCAATCCGAAATGCCCTCGAGACCACGGTCAATTCGGTAGTCTCCCCCGGCGGCTCGCGGAGAGCTTCGCCCCCGCAACGGTTATATCAACCGGGTTTCAGACAGGCTGTCACCCGGAAGCGGTCGGGAAATCGGCTCCCGCCAGCCGGTGCATTTCTTCGACCGTCCAGCGCAGCTCGTCCAAAAGCCTTTTGGGGACCCGGTCAGACTGGTAGGCCTGCAGCAACTCTCGATAGTACCACAACGTGCCGTCCCTGCCTCCGTTGAACTTCTCCCAGACTTGCTCGCCCAAGTCGCGCAGATCGGCCAGCGTCGTCCGGGCGTTGTGCAGCTTGTCACAGCAGGAGACCAGTTGAACCGAGGCGGGGGCTTCCCGAAGCTTGGCGATATACGCGACCTTGCGAGGACGCCAGGGCGGTTTCGGGACCTCGTAGGCGTCCGTGCATCCGTCGACAATCTCCGCGACCGTGGCGCCGAATCGGCGTCGGATGTCCTCCAGGCGACCTCGACCGCCAGCGTCCTCGACGGCGTCATGCAGCAACGCGGCGATCGCCTCGTCCTCCGTCGCTCCGTGTTCCAGCGCCAAGGCGGCGACCGCCAACAGGTGGGATACGTACGGAATCTGCGTTCCTTTCCGAAATTGGTCGCGATGAATCTGGACGACATAAGCCAGTGCCTGCTGGAAACGCTCCGAGAGCTTCATCGAGTTCTCCTGTCAGCATCCAGTGACTCTCGACCGATCCTGCTCATGGAAAAACCGCTCCGACCATGGTACAACCAGCAGCGTTCGTCAAGGTATGGAGATAGAGGGCTCGGCGGGCCGGAGACGGCCGGGCCCGGCTTCGTTGTGATCTACGCGCGGAGAAGACGGCAATGAAAGGCATCTGTCAGATCGTCCGTGTTGGGAGTGTGCGTCTCGATCAACGCGTCCGGATCAAATCGGTTGTCAGCAGATTCCGCGAGGGGTTGCTGGGGGTTGTGCTGGCGTGTCTGGCAGTCGGAGCGGCCGGAGCTGGTTCACCGCAGCCGTGCACGAACGGCTCGTTCGAGCAGCTTGGGCCGAACGGTTTCCCGGTGGACTGGGCTCCGGTTGGGCGAGCTGTCGGCGTCACCACCGACGCCCACTCCGGTCGCTACGCCTTGCGGCTGAAGCGCACACGGGAGGATTCCGTTCCCATCACAGGGTTGAACCGAGCGTACCGGCATGCCGCCGGCCAGCGTGGCGCGATGATCGATCGGGTCCGCGGCGGCATCGATTTCTGGTACAAGGCGATTTCGGTCGACAACGCCCGACTGATGATCTACGCGATTCCAATGTCGGCCGAGGGCATTGAAAACACGGATTCGCCTCGAGCTGGGTTCACGATTCCCGCCGAGCACGTCGGTGACGGCCAGTGGCACCATGGCCGGCTTAAGTACGACTTCTCTTCGGACCCGAAAGTCCGGTGGGTGCATTTTGCTGCCCGCATCGTGGGCACGGCCGGCGAGCTATTGCTCGATGATTTTTCCTACGTGGACCGAGTGGGGCCACTTCTGCGTCTGAGGACCGTGCGGTTGGAAGAGGATCAGGATCGGCCCGGCGAGCGCTGTACGGTCCGCGTTCCGGTCGAAAACACAGGGGACATGTCGGTGGCTGACGTGCGCGTCCGATTGGAGGCCCCGGCGGGCTTGACGGTCACGCCGCCGGAAGTCCGGCTCGGCTCCCTCGCTCCAGACCAGCGGCGCACGGCCGTGTGGACGATCACCGGAGCGCGTTTGCGTGCCGGCCTGCTGAGCGTGACCGCTCGAGGTGGAGAGGTCTCGACCGCCAGCAGTTTCCCTCTCGAGCCGAAGCTCGTCGTGCGGTCCTTCGGACCGGTTTCGCCGGTAGCGGTGGTCGGTCGGCCGACGGCCATTCAGTGCGAGCTGAAGAACACGGGGACGGCTTTTGCGCGGGACGCTGCGGTCCGGTTCGAGCTGCCCGCCGGCACAGTGGTCAAGACCCTCCCACGGCTGGCCCCGGGGAAGACGGCAGTCTTGAGCGTGGAATTGACTCCCAAGCGACAGGCCCAGCGACTGTTGGTCGGCGCTTCGGTTCAAGTCGGAAGCCGGACGCTGTCGGGCTCGTATCGGTCGAGCGTCGTCGTGGTGGCGGACGCTCGGGCTCCGGCGCCGGCCGAAAAACTTCACGCAGAGGCCGGCCCGAACCTCGCCGTTATGGAGAACGCTCACTTGCGGTTGATCTTCCGGCGCAGCGGCGGTGTCTTCGCGGCGGCCGAAGTCCAAGCGGCCACGCCGGACGGCTGGCACACGGTGGCCTGGATGCCAAGCTTGGGACGTGTGGTCTTTCGCGACGCGCGCGGCAAGAAGCACACGTTGGCCGTGCGTCCGGGAAACCTCGAGGCAGCAACGGACGGCCACATTGCTCGCGTGCGGTGTCAGTGGAGCAGCTCGTCCCGTTCAGACGGACCGATCGTCTCCGTTCGGTTCGAGCTGACCGAGGCGGCTCGGACGGTACAAATCACTTCGGAACTGACCAGCGGGAGTCCCGTCGAGCTCTTTGCCTTCGACGCACCGATGGTGTACGTGCTGGACCGAGACGAGGCAGTGTTTCCGGGGCTGGAGTGGCTCGTGGATAGTCTCTTCCAGCACGCTGGATATCGCAGCCGGCCATCCGCATCAGGTCCGTTACGTCGTGCACCCGAACATGGTGACAATTCCCGCGATTGGCATCCACTCGTCGGGCGGCACCGTGGGGCTGTTGTGGGACATTCATCAGAAGTGGGACGGTCAGCGCGACCGGCCGTCCGTTGTGTTTGCGTCGCCGGACCGATTCAGCCATCAAAGGTCTCATGGGATGGGACTGTTCTTGCCGACGGTGCCGGAATTCGTGGAGCCGAATGCGCGGGAAGCGGCTCGGCCGTATCGGCTGCGACCGGGCCAGACGTTGCGGCTGCGGTGCCAACTGTTCGTCGACGGTCGGGCTCGCGACGCGTTGGCTGCGGTTGACCAGTGGCTTCGGCAGAATGGCTTGCCCAAGCCGGCTCCGTTACCGCATGGCTCGTACGACGGCGAGATCCAGTTCTCGATGCAGGCGTACCTGAAATCGCTCTGGATTCCGGAGACGCAACAATGGTGGACGACAAAGGGCAATCGGCTGTTGTCCAACAAGGGGCGGCCGCGGGGGTTCGTCGCCGACTTGTTGCTCGGGGCAGCCGTCAGCCGCGACTCCCAAATGCGACAGGCCTGCCGGCAGCGGGCCGAACAAGTGCTGAAACAGATCGGTGGGTTGCCCTTCATTGATTCGCAGCGGTTTCCGGGTCGGGCGGACTTGGCGATAGCTAATCCGATGCGGGCCGCGCGGCTGCTGGCATCACGCGGCGAGGATGCCGCATGGCATTTCGACGCCGACCAGAAACGAGGCAAACCGTTCGTCGGCAAGGACTATCACGAGCTGGGGCCGGACGAAGCGGTGGAGGTAGGAACCTGCGCCCGCAACGCCTTCGAGGTGCTGCGGTATGCTCGCATTGCCGGAGATCGAGCGGCTTACGAGCAAATGATTCCCACCCTGGAGCTGATGGAACGTTTCCGCGTCCCTCGAGCAGCTCAGGTGTGGGAAGTGCCCGTTCACACGCCGGATGTCCTGGCCGCGGCCGACGCCGTGGACGCCTACATCGAAGCCTACCGGATCAGCGGTTCTCGGCGATGGTTGAGCGACGCCGTGTGCTGGGCTCGTCGCGGTCTGCCATTCATCTACCTTTGGAACGACCCGGAGAAGCCTTTTCTGGTGGGGGCGAGCATCCCGGTGTTTGGCGCGACTTGGTATCAGGGATCGTGGTTCGGGCGCCCGGTCCAGTGGAACGGCTTGCGATATGCCAACGCGCTGTTGAAGCTGGCCCCGTATGATGACAGCCGTCCGTGGCGCGATCTGGCCGAGTTGATCATCCGCAGTGCTACTCACCAGCAAGAACAGGCGGGGGACGATGTCGCCCTTTGGCCGGACAACATCAGCGCGATCGACGGCACGAAATGTCCGTGGATCTTCTCGCCGCGGCAGATCATCCGGAACATCTTGAAATTGACCGGACGGGACGAAGACCCGGCCACGGTCGTGATCGGCGAAGGCTCATGCCGGCTACACGTCACGACCAGCGCTCGGCTGAAGGACCTTGCCTGGAGCGATCAGCGGCTTCGATTCCAGTTGACGCCGCTGCCGGGCGAGCGGGGCATCGTTCTGGTGTCGAATATCGCCCGGCCGGAACGCGTGGTGGTCAACGGTCAGGAAATCCCGGAGCGACGCCGACCGGAACAGACCGACCGGGCTGGCTGGCGCTACGATGCCGGCCTGGCTTTCTTGACCGTCTGCCTCGGCGGCGAAAGAGCAGCGGTGGTTTCTGTGGAGCCGGCGCGGGCTCGCTGCCTTGAACGATTGCCGCAGACAGTCAAGCGGGTGGCCTTTGAGTTCGATCATTCAACCGAAGGGTGGTTGGGAGCAAATCACGTTTCGGAACTCACGGCACAAGACGGCTCGCTGCAGGGAAGAATCACGGGCCCCGATCCGTATCTGGTGCGGCCCTTGATGAAAGTCAAGGGCGACGATTGTCCGGTAATCTGCGTGCGCATGCGTTTGACAGCAGGCCATGTGGGGCAGTGGTTCTGGACGACCGAAGCTTCGCCGGTTTTCGACGAAGCCAAGCACGTCAACTTTCGGCTCATCCCGGACGGCCAGTTCCACGAGTACACGCTGAAGCTGGGCCAACATGCGCTTTGGTCCGGTCAAACGATCACGGCCGTTCGGCTTGATCCCGGAGGCGGCGTCGCGGCCGGCGAGTTTACCATCGATTGGATTCGGGGTGCCAGCCGCCCACCCGAGGCCGACCGGCCGTGGGGTGCATGTCAGCTTTTGCTTTTTTCTGGCCGTAAGCTGGCGGGTTTAGGTCGTCTTGTGAAGGGGCAGCCGGGGCGCGTTCGGAGGTGCTGGG
>JAADHY010000778.1 GCA_013151585.1 Planctomycetota bacterium | reverse complement strand
TCCGATGATGTGCACGCCTCGGCAGACCCGACCAGGACGCTGTCCCGTGTGTGGGATGGAGCTGGTTCCGGTCAAAGCCAGCGCGGGCGGTGAAGGCGACGAATACGGGATCGACTTGGAGCCGGTCGCCCGGCGGCTGGCGAACATCAAGACTGTCCCAGCCGAGCGGCGCCGTGTTTACCGGTCCATCCGCACGGTGGGCGAGATCGACTTTGACGAAAGCCGGCTGGCGACGATCGCCGCTTACGTGGCCGGGCGCATCGAAAAGTTGTTCGCCGATTACACGGGCATCGACGTGACGGAAGGCGACCACATGGTGGTGCTTTACAGTCCGGAATTGTACGCGGCGCAGGTGGAATACCTGGTCACTCGCAAGACCGCTCAGCGAATGGGCGGCCTTGCAAAACGCGACACAGCGGACTCGGCACGCCGCTTTGCACTCAACCGCAGCCGCGCCGACACGGCACTCCCGCACTCAGGCGATGCGTCCGTTCGCCCCACATCGGCGACCCGGCTTTGGACGTTTCAATCGGACATGGTCGAAGACGCTCGGGAAAAGCTGCGCGAGCTGGGCATGACCGATCGGCAAATCGTCGAGCTGGAAGCTCGCGGACAGGCTCAAACGCGGCTCCGCATCTGTGCCCCGATCGGCGGCACAGTCATCGCCAAACTGCGGCAGGAGGGCGACTACGTCAAGGCGGGCGACCCGATCTACCGAATCGCGGACTTGTCGGTCGTTTGGCTGATGCTGGAACTGTTTCCCGACGACGCTTCGCAGGTGCGTTACGGTCAGAAGGTGGAAGTGCGCGTCGATTCGCTGCCGAACGAGGTCTTCACGGGCCGGGTCGCCTTCATTGATCCGGTCGTGGACCCGAAAACGCGGACGGTCAGCGTGCGCGTGGAGATGGTCAACCCGGACCGGCGGCTGCGTCCAGGCGATTACGCGACGGCGACGATCAAAGTTCCCATTACGCCGGACGGCCGCTGCTACGACCCGGAATTGGCTGGCAAGTGGATCGGCCCGTGTCATCCTCAAATCCTCCAAGACCGGCCGGGCCGCTGTCCGGTCTGCGACAGCGAGCTGCTGCCGACATCACGGTTCGGATACGACGACGAGCCCCGTCCCTCGCACCGGGTGCTGGTCGTGCCGCGGGACGCACTGCTGATGGTCGGTGACCACAGCGTGGTGTACGTTGAAACGAAGCCGGGACGTTTTGAGATCCGGCCGGTCACGGTCGGTGCGCTGACGGACGACGAAGCCGTCATCTTAAGCGGGGTCGAAGAAGGCGAGCAGGTCGCGACGTCCGGCAACTTCCTGATCGATTCCCAGATGCAGTTGGCCGGCAAACCGTGCTTGATCGATCCGAGCCGCGCGATCGAGCAGGACGAAGGCCCGGAGAGGTCGTCCGAGCCGTCCGGCCCGCCGTCGTTGGATGGCAGTGGGCTGATGGCCGAAGGCCAGACTCCCGAGGCACTGCCGATCGGTGCGGCCGAGGCCGCGCACGCGGTGTCGGCTGGGAGCTCGCTTTCCGAGAACGGGGCGACCATCCTTTCGGATGAACTCGGCCAGACGCTCGACAAGATCTTTCGCTGCTATTTCGCCATCCAGCAGGCGCTGGCGGCCGATCGAGAGCCGGCGGAGGCGGATGGGACCGGCTTGCGGCGTGCCGCCCAGCAGCTTCTCGGCCACGAGTCGGCCCCCGAAACGCTTCGGGAGGATGCCTCAGCAATCATCGAGCACGCGGAGCATCTTCACGGACCGGGGCTCGCCGAGGCTCGCCAACGATTCAAACCCATCAGCCACGCAGTGATCCGGATGGCTCGCCGGTTTCGCGGACCGGGGAGTCAAACCGATTTTGTTCATTTCCATTGTCCCATGGTCGAAGGTGGCGGCGGTGACTGGTTGCAAGTCGGCGGCCCCTTGGCGAACCCGTACTTTGGCAGCCAAATGCTTCGCTGTGGTCGTAAGGTTGCGGAACTGAAAGTGTCGGAACAGGCCCCTCGTGTCGCCGACGAACAGCCTGAGCGCGGACTGAAAGGTGCGACGCGGAGATGAGTCAGCACAGCGCAGCCGGACAGTCTCAACGTGGGGCGCCTCGAAAGCCCGGTCCGGAAGCCGGGGGGACGGACGAACAGAGCGGCTCGAGGACAGTGGCGGAAGCCCCGAACAGAGGCGTCACTTTGGAGTGAGGAGCAAAATAAAAATGCCCACATCGCCCCAGTCGGAATCGGAAAACACGGTCTCCCGCAGTGGACCGTCGCTTTTGCGGTCGGTCATCGGCTTCTGTGTGCAGGAACGACTTGTGGTGCTGATCCTCACCGTGGCGGCCATCGCTTACGGATGGTACTGCACCGATCATGTGCCCATCGACGCGATCCCGAACGTTGGCGAGAACCAGGTGATCGTTTTCACCGCCTGGCCCGGCCGCTCGCCGAAGGACGTCGAGGACCAGATCACCTATCCGCTGTCGGTGGCTCTGCTGGCTGTGCCGGGCGCGGAGAGTGTTCGCGGCAAGAGCCTTTTCGGCTACAGCTTCGTGCAAGTCACTTTTCGAGACGACGTGGACTTCTACTGGGCCCGATCCCGAGTCGCCGAACAGCTTGGCACGGTCAGCGCTCAATTGCCCGAGGGAGTTGTGCCCACATTGGGTCCCGACGCCACCGCTCTGGGGCAAATCTTTTACTACGTTCTAGAAGCTCCGGACGGGATGGACCTGGCCGAACTGCGGTCGATCCAAGATTTCGTCGTCAAGTACGAGTTGCAAGCGGTCGAGGGCGTCAGCGAAGTGGCCAGTGTTGGCGGCTACGTGCGGCAGTATCAGATCGAGGTCGATCCCGACAAGCTGCGGTTTCACAACATCCCGTTGGACCGTCTCATTGCGGCCGTGAAAGGCTCCAACATCGACGTCGGGGCCAAGACGGTCGAGACAAGCGGCATGGAGTTCATCGTCCGGGGCAAAGGGTTTATCGGGGCGGATCAAGACGTCGTTCGCGCGATTCGCGACATCGAAAACACCGTGATTCTGTCACGTGACGGTGTGCCCGTGCGCATCCGCGACGTGGCACGCGTGCAACTGGGGCCCGACTTCCGGCGCGGCGCGATCGATTGGAATGGCACCGAAGCGGTCGGCGGAGTTGTCGTCATGCGATATGGCGAAAACCCGCGAAAAGTCATTGAGCGCGTCAAGGAAAAAATTGCGGCCATCGAGCCCGCGCTGCGCGGTGTGAAGATTCGCGCCATCTACGACCGCACGGGGCTCATCGACGAAACGATCGGGACGCTGACCGAGGCACTCACTCAGGAAGTGCTGATCACCATGGCCGTGATCCTGCTGTTTCTACTCCACGTTCGAGCCAGCCTGGTCGTGGCGGTCACGCTGCCGATTGCGGTGCTGATGGCTTTCATCGCCATGAAAGTCTTTGGCGTCGATGCGAACATCATGTCGCTGGCCGGAATCGCAATCGCCATCGGCACGATGGTCGACATGGGTATCATCGTTTCGGAGAACATCTATCAGCATTTGGCCGACTGGGAAAGCCGCACCGCCGACCGATCGACCTCGATGAGCCATGACGCTCGGCTACGCGTGATCCACGAAGCCGCCTGTGAGGTGGCTCCGGCGGTGGTCACCGCCGTCAGCACAACGGTGATCAGTTTCTTGCCGGTCTTTTTCTTGACCGGGCGAGACTACAAACTTTTCGCGCCGCTGGCCTGGACGAAGACATTTTCGCTGGTGGCGAGTCTGATCGTAGCCGTGACGCTGGTGCCGCTGCTCAGTCGAATGCTGCTCAAATCGGCCAACGCCGGCCGACGTCGGAGTCTGATGGCCGGGCTCAGCTTCGGCACGCTCCTGGCCGCAACGTGCTGGTTCGTCTGGGCGGACACGCCGGTGCTGGCTCACGCGAGGTTCCTGACGCCACCCGTAACGACGGCGGCGGCCTTCCTTCTGGGCACCCTTGCAGGCATATGGCTGACACGGGAAAAGTTGCGGCCGATCGACGCCAATCCCGTCAGCCGCTGCATCAACCGAGTCTACGAACCGACGCTGCGGCTGTTCCTGCAACACAAACTGGCTTTTCTGACGGTCCCGGCGACGATCGTCGTTTTAGGACTGGGCGCGTGGTTTGGGCTACCCACCATTTTACAGCCTGCAGAACGCTTTTGCCGTTTGTTGGGGGCGGAGCTGAACGACGTCCCGGGCTATGTCCGGCTGAAGCATTCCTTCATGGGGTTGCAAAGCGACGACTGGATCGCGTTGGACGAAGGGAGCTGGTTCTACATGCCAACGCTTTATCCGGCGGCGAGCTTTTCGCAGGCCATGCAGGTGCTGCAGACACAAGACGTGCTGATCCGCGAGATTCCGGAAGTGGCGGACGTGTTGGGCAAGATCGGTCGGATCGAGTCGGCCTTGGACCCCGCTCCGGCCGCGATGGTGGAGACTTACGTCATGCTCAAGCCGAAAGAGCAATGGCGGCCGGGCGTGACGCCGCGCGACATCTGGGACGAAATCAACCGTGTGGCCACTTTGCCCGGGGTGACGCCCGCCTCACCGCTGCAACCGATCGAAGGCCGGGTCGTGATGCTGCAAAGCGGCATCAAAGCGCCCATGGCCATCCGCATCTACGGCGACAGCCTGGACGGTCTGGCCGAGGCCGCCTGGTCCGTCGCCGAGCACTTGAAAAACAACCCGTACGTCGATCCCGCCACGGTCAACCCGGACATCGTTTTGGGGAAACCCTACATCGAGTTTGAAGTCGATCGTGAAGCGGCGGCCCGTTACGGCATGACCACGCGCATGGTCAACCAGATCATCGAAACGGCTTTGGGCGGCGTGAACTTGACGACCACAGTGGAAGGCCGGGAACGGTACCCGATCCGCATCCGGTATCAGCGCGACTTGCGCGAGCGGATCGACGAGCTGCGGCGGCTGCCCGTGGTGACGAACACAGACGAAGTGGTTCCGCTGGAACGGCTGGCCAAAATGACGACCACGTGGGGGCCCGGTGCCATCAGCAGCGAGAATGCTCGGCTGGTGGCCCATGTGGCCTTCGCGACCTCGGGGCTGGCCGGCGATCTGGAATCGGTGGCGGCCATCGAAGAATCGCTGCGGCAAACGCAGCGGGCCGGCCGGCGGTCCGCCCCCGATGGCCAGTCACCGGCTTCGTCGGTCGCAAAGGCCGACGTCTCGTCTGCAAACACCCCGCTTCCTCCGCTGGACCTGCCGGACGGCTATGTGCTGGAGGCCGTCGGCTCTTTCCAAAACCAGATCGAAGCGAACCGGCGGTTGATGTGGCTCGTTCCGCTGGTGATCTTGACCAACCTGCTGATCATCTACCTTCAGTTCCGTCATCTGCCGATCACTTTGGCGGTCTTTTCCGGCATTCCCGTGGCCTTCGGCGGTGGGATGATCTTGCTGGGGTTGGAAGGCATCGAGATGAATACGGCGATCTGGGTGGGCTTTATCGCCTTGTTTGGAATTGCTGTCGACGACGGCGTGGTCATTGCCACCTACCTGGACCAGGTCTTCACACGCCGCCAGGTGCGGACCGTGGAAGACATCCGCAATGCGACGGTGGAAGCGGGCCTGCGTCGGATTCGACCGTGTTTGATGACAACCGCGACGACCGTGGTGGCGCTGATTCCGGTTTTAGTCTCGACCGGTCGCGGGGCGGACGTGGCGCGAGCCATGGCGTTGCCCGTCTTTGGCGGGATGGTCGTGGAACTGGTCACTCTGTTTGTCGTGCCGGTCGTTTTTTGTGGCTACAAAGAATTCAAGTTGGCAGCCGGACTGACGGATCGTCATCTGACGAACGATGACACGGTGCCCGAGGCTGTGGCTGATCCGAAGTCGCAGCCGCTGGCCGCTTGAGCGGGGCGGGAGACGGACGTCCCGTCGGTGGGACGTCTCAATGGATCGGTTTGGCCGATCTTTCGATCACGCGATCCCTTCGAAAGGAGAACGATTATGCGAGCGATTTCAGCTTTGTTGTTAGTCACCGCGAGCGGCTGGATGACGGGGGCTCTGGTCGGGTGCCGCAGCCCGTGGCCGCGACGGTCTCCTCACTATCAATCCTACGGACAGCAGTCTTACAGCCAACCGTATACGGCCGTGGCCGCGCCGCCGGCTGCGCCAGCGCTGGCTCCCGCCTC
>JAADHY010000782.1 GCA_013151585.1 Planctomycetota bacterium | reverse complement strand
CGCGCCGCTCCCGCCGTCGCCAGACGGCGGGAGCGGGACCGCGGGAAAGAGCGGCTGGAGGAAGGAGTCAGGAGACAGGAGGAAAGGGAGAAGGCAGAAGGTAGAAGGTAGGAGACAGAAGAGCGGGCGAGGAGGCGTTGTCTGTCTTCGGAGGACTGAGTGCCGCGCCCGTCAAGTCCCTGCGTTGCTCGAACGAGTCAGAGACAAAAAAGATACTGGGCGAGCAGGATAGTCGGCACGGGGGCGATTTACGATTTGAAATTTTCAATTTGCAATTCTCTCCGCTCTTGGCTCTCCGTTTTTCAATGCGAAAGCTCACCATGGACCGCCGCCATTTCTTGAAAAATGCCATCGCGACCGG
Organism: Planctomycetota bacterium; assembly: GCA_013151585.1. GTDB lineage: Bacteria > Planctomycetota > Planctomycetia > Planctomycetales > Planctomycetaceae > JAADHY01. The sequence goes on along the minus strand of JAADHY010000782.1, from coordinate 5,791 downwards.
CGCGGCGGCCGTGGGGTGTGGGGCCATGGCGGGCCTTGTGCCTCCGGCCGCCGCCCACGCGCAACAGCCGATTCGGCCGCCCGGGGCGCTGCCTGAGTCGGAGTTTTTGTCCCGTTGCATCCGGTGCCTGCGGTGCGTCGACGCCTGTCCGAACCATGCCATCCTCTCGCTGGACGAATCCTTTGGCCGGCAACGGCAATCGACACCGGCCATCAAGCCACGCCGTCAAGCCTGTATGCTCTGTAACGGCGTTAGCACCGAGTGGTTGCTTTGTACGGCCGCCTGTCCGACCGGAGCGTTGCAACCCATCCGGAGGGATCCGGGCGAGATCCAGAAGCGCGTGTCGATGGGCGTGGCCGAAATCGATTTCGACCTCTGCTATTCCTACAACAACTGGACCTGTGGAACCTGTTACCGGGCCTGCCCCTTGCCGGGCAAGGCCATGACGTTGGGGCTGTGGGAACGGCCCGAAGTGCATCCGGAAGCTTGCATCGGCTGCGGACTGTGCGAGCGGTCGTGCATCCGTTACCCGCAGGCCATTCGAGTGAAACCGCGAGCGGTATGATGCAAACCAACCGCCGGCGGGCGGCGGGTGGCTGGGGTTGAACAAAGTGAGCCCCAGCCGGCCCCGATGGGGTTACGAGAGACGGTGTGATGCGAACAAACCGCCGAGAGCTGCTGAAACGCCTTGTCCGCACGGCGACGACAGCGGTGGGCGCGGTCGCCGGCTTGCTGGCTGCGCATCGGCTGTTGGCAACCCGTCCCCGCTTCCGGCCGCTGGCGTATCCCGTCAACCACTCGAAGTACCCAGCCGAGGGCGTGCGGCTGATCCGGCCTCCCGGTGCCGTGCCCGAACCGGAGTTTTTGGCCGGCTGCATCCGCTGTTATCGCTGTCAGGACGCATGTGCGGACGGGGCTCTGCAGTTTTTTACGGAGGGCTACGGCGAACTGTACCATACGCCCTACGTCGATCCGTCCGTCAAAGCTTGTACGCTTTGCATGAAATGCACCGAAGTTTGTCCGACGGGTGTCCTGAAACCGACCCGCGTCGAAGACCGCCGATCGGTCCGCATGGCGACGATCGAACTGCACAAGGATCGCTGTTTGTCGCATAAGGCCAAGGCTATCCGCAACGAGCAGGCTTTGCTGATGCAACTGGGGCTGCCAGTGACCGAGACCGAGGCGCTGGTCGAACGGCGTGGACCGTGCGGCGAGTGTTACATGTTCTGTCCGCTCCGAGAACGGGCGATCAAGTTGGAACCGGGAGCGTTCCTGGCCCCTGAAATTTTTCCCGATGCGTGCGCCGGTTGCGGCCTGTGCGAAGAAATCTGCCGGCAAGTCGTTCGCGGCGAACCGGCGATCCGAGTGGTTCCGACCCGGAAGTCCGTGTGAAAGCACTACGATGACCGTTCACAAACTCAAACATCTGGGCATTCAACTGATCCGCCGATTGGTTCAGCTCTCGGTGCTATCGCTGATTTTGTTTTTGGTGTTGCTCAGCCTGTATGCCCACTACCGAGCCGCCCACGCGGTCGAAGACGCCATCGCCGAAGGCGGTTGGAAAGGCCGAGCCGTGGCCGCCATCGACGCGCGGGTGAACAAGCTGGACAAGCCCGAGGAGTTCCTGGACGGCTACAAGGGCACGCTCTGGTCCATGCGCGTGGCGGGCTACGACCTGACGGACCCGCTGGCTGCGGCCGAGGTGCTTGCCACGACGCGAGCCATCTACGTCCCTCTGTTGCTTTCGATTCTCGGACCGGTTGTCGCGACCCTCCTGCTGGGCCGAGTCTTTTGCAGTTGGATTTGCCCGGCCGGCTTGCTGTTCGAGATCACCGGCAAATTGAGGAAAGTGCTCAAATGGGCTGAGATTCCTCCCGGGAATGTTGCCTTCGCCCATGCGAATAAATACGTGCTGCTGGCTGTGGGTCTATTGATGGCGGCTATTGTCGGTTTACCCCTTTTCGCGCTGGTTTACCCGCCGGCCGTCGTAAGTCGTTTGGTCCATGCCTGGGTCTTCGGGACGGCCGTGACCGGCGGTCTGGTGCTGCTGGGGCTGATCATTTTGTTCGAGCTGTTGGTTTCGCCGCGTTGGTGGTGCCGCACGATGTGTCCGGGCGGGGCGCTGTACGGACTGCTTGGCTGGCCACGACTGCTCCGGGTGAAACTCGACGCCGACCGTTGTACCGGCTGCCGTTTGTGCGAGCCCGTATGCGAACCCGGTTTGAATCCGGTGCTCCAATCGACGGGCATCGAATGTGATAACTGCGGCGTGTGCATTCACCACTGTCCGGAGAAAGCGCTGCGGTTTGGCATCGGATTGCCCAGTCGGCCCAAACGACGGGACAAGTCACCGGAGGAGGCAGGGAAAATGAAAAGGCTGCCGATCGCTGCGACGTTCCTCTTGCTGTTTGCCGTGCCCCGGGCGGCCCTGGGGCACCACATTCTGGGACTGCCCCACTACTCGTACAAAGAAAACTACCCGCAGGTCCCGACCTTGGAATACCCGGCGAAAACCGGACCCTACGACATCCTGATGACGTCCTACCCCGGACGGCCGGTTCCGGGCGAGCCGGCGGCGATCGCCTTTTACATCAAGAATCGGAACACGCACGAGCCCTATGGTCGGCCGGTCACGGTCCGGGTGTTGCAAACTTTCACGTTCGGGAGCAACCGAGTCATCTACCCGCCGACACAACAGCAGCCTTTCGACAATTTGCACAAACTGACGGTGACGTTTCCAGAAGACGGCGAATACATCGTCGAGTTGACGCTGGACGTGGAAGGCCGCACGGAAGTGATTCCTTTCCTGGTCGTCAGCGGAGAGCCGACGGCCACGGCTTCGACGGTGATTGCCATCGTCGTGGGGTTGGCTGTCTTTCTGATCGTGGTCCGAGCGATCAAGGTGAAACGCGACCGTAAGAAGAAGGCGGCGGCCCTGCTGGCGCGGTTGGAGCAGTGCGACCCGTCCCCCCGTCCGAATCAGCAGCCGATCGCGAGCTGAGTCATGAACAGAGTGCTGAAGATTTTTTTGCCCTATTCGTTGCTGGCCGGCATCGGAGTGGCGATCTGGGCGTCCAATTATCGGCCGCACGCTGAGCCGGTGGTCATCCAAACCAGGTCGGGATCGGCAGAATCACAGTCGCCGGAAACAGCCGCTTGCTATTTCTGCGGAAACGAGGTGGATCCGGCCCGGGCGCTACGTCAGACGCTCGGCGACGAAGTGCGCTACTATTGCTGCGGCGGATGCATGGCGTCTGCGATGTCGGCCAGCACGGCCGAGGCATCGAACGGCGAAAACGCGACCGGCGAACCGCGATCGGCCCTGGCAGCCGCCGAGTCCGAGGCACGCCGAGAAGGGACTCCCCGACGCGGTCCCGTGTCGATCGATCCCGTCTGTCACATGGAAGTCAATGAGGCGTGGGGGTTCCAGGTCATCCACGATGGGCAATCCTATTACTTTTGCACGAAGGACTGCCGCGATCGGTTCGCCGCCTCACCCGACCAGTTCCTGGGCGACCGCTGTCTGGTCTGCAAGAAGCTGATCGACCCGGCAACCGCGACGGAAGCCACTTACATGGACCAGACCTACCGGTTTTGTTCCGAAGAGCACCGCCGGCAGTTTCAGGCCGATCCGGCCGCCCACTTCATGCATACCATGTGGGGAATTCCTCCTTGGATGTACTACCTCTCGATCGCCTTTGTTCTGGTGGTCAGTTTCGGGCTGTTTGAAGTTCTAGACCGGTGGTTCGGCCAGCAGCGTCCCACGTACGAGCTGGCTCGGTCTGTCGGAGCAGCCGCGGTTCCTGCGCTGGCCGTGCCGTCGACTGGGCCCGTCGACCGGATCGACTTGATGCGAAGCCGCGTCATCCGCACGCTGTTGACCTCTCGCGTGTTTCGGTTTGTCTGTCAAGCGGTTTTCGTGCTGGTGTTCTTCGTGATCATCGCGGCCGGGCTGTTCGGCAATCAAAACCCTGCGCTGAACATCGCCCCCATTCTCACCTGGACCGTCTGGTGGGGCGGGTTGGTCATCCTGATCATGTACGCCGGCAAGGCTTGGTGCTACGTCTGTCCCTGGGACGCCGTCGCCGGCTGGATGGAAAAGATGCGGCTGTGGAAAAAGGCGGATGAAGGGCTCGGGCTCGGCCTGAAGTGGCCGCGGGCACTGCGAAACATCGTCATTGCCACCGTCCTGTTCGTCGGTTTGACCTGGGTCGAGCTGGGTTTCGGCGTGACGATGAAACCGCGCGTGACCGCTTACCTCGCCATCGCCATGCTTTTGATGGCCATCGTTTGCGCGTTCCTGTTCGAACGCAAGGGCTTCTGCCGTTATGCTTGTCTGGTGGGACGAGTCAGCGGGCTGTATGCGATGTTTTCCGGCATCGAGATCCGACCGCGCGATCAGGCTGTCTGCAAGGGCTGCTCTGGCAAAGAGTGCGCGCATGGCAGCGAGTCAGCCTACGGATGCCCGACCTTCCTCTTCCCGGGTAACCTGCGGACCAACACGTACTGCATCCAGTGCACCGAGTGCTTGCAAGCGTGCCCGCACGACAATCTGGCCGTGAATTTGCGTCCGTGGGGTGCCGATCTGGTCACCGATCACCGCCCCCGCACAGACGAAGCCTACCTGGCCCTGCTGATGCTCTCGATCACCGGCTTCCATGGCCTGACCATGACTCCTAACTGGGGCCGCTTGACCGGGTGGCTGACCGAGACGTTTTCGCTGAGCCATCTGGTGGCCTTTTCGCTCGGCATGGCGGGGCTGATGCTGGCTCCGATTTTGGTCTACGCGGTCTTGGTCAAGATCTCCTACGCTCTGGCCACACCGGCGCAGACCGCCCGGCGCTACTCCTACCACGACTATTTCGTCCGCTACGCTTACGCCCTGCTGCCGATCGCCTTGTTCTATCACTTGGCTCACAATTTGGAGCATTTGCTGATGGAGGGCCCGAAGATCGTGGCGTTAGCATCCGACCCGTTCGGCTGGGGCTGGAACCTTTTCGGCACGTTGGGCTGGACCATCCCGCCGCTGGTGTCGCTGGACGTACTCTGGATTCTTCAGATCGTGCTGGTTTTGGTCGGCCACGTCTACAGCCTTTGGCTGGCTCAACGCACTTCTACTCGCCTTTTCGGCGACCGCAAGGCCGCCCTGCGCAGCCAACTGCCCATGCTCGTCGGCATGATCGCCTTCAGCATCTTCAGCCTCTGGCTGCTTAAACAACCCATGGAGATGCGCACCTCGGCGATGTAGGGGGCCCCGTGACAGTCGCCTTGTCTCAACTGGTTCCGATGGTACGATAACACGTAGGGCTAGGCGCGAAATCCCTATTGTGTTCGCATCTTGACCTCCGAACATTCCTGCGGGGGCGGAAGAGTGTCGAAGGGGAGCATCGGCCGTTGGCAAGGGCGACTGTAAGCCAGTTGCGGGAGATCCTGGCATGATCGCGTTGCTTGAGCAACGTCAAACCGAGATCGCCGATCTGTGCCGCCGCTACCGCGTACGGCGTCTGGAGGTGTTCGGCTCGGCTGCCGGCGGCCCGTTCGACGAAACGCAAAGCGACGTTGATTTCCTCGTGGAGTTTGAAGAGGGCTACCCCGAAGGGCCCTTCGCCCAATACTTTGACTTCCTGGCGGCGCTGAAGACGCTCTTGGGACGGGACGTCGATTTGGTCGAGACGCGGGCCATCACCAATCCTTACTTCTTGCAGGCGGTGGATCGCACGACGCGGGAGGTGCTTTATGCACTCTGAGACGGTGAAACTCCTGGAAGACGCCCGCAGGGCCGCCGTCTTTA
>JAADHY010000449.1:2441-14752 GCA_013151585.1 Planctomycetota bacterium | reverse complement strand
TGGACGTCTCAGCCCACGCGCGCAACTTCTTTGACTGCGTGAAAACGCGTCAGCAGCCGGTGTGCAATCCAGAAGTGATGCGCCACTCGCACACGGCTGCTCACGCGGCGGCGATTGCTTGGATTCTGGGGCGAACACTGAAGTTCGACCCGGGGAAGGCCGAGTTTCTGAACGATCCGGAAGCGAATAGCCTTCGCTCCCGTCCGGCTCGGGACCCGTGGCCGTATGCGTGATCGTGCCGCCACGAAACAGTTCGTCGTGGAAGGCTGCACGAGGGCGACGTCGCGCGGGCTCTCGGTCTGTCCTTCTCGATCGGTTCATGACGATCAAGAGAAACCCATGATGAGGAGCATCGAATGATATCTTGTTCTACTGGGAAAGGTGGCCGAGGAGGTTGTGGAGTTGGGCGGAGTTATTTTCTCGTTTTGGCGCCTCTCTTGATCGTCTCGGGCTTTTGCGGCCCAACCGGCTCGCTGTGGGCGTCCGAGCGTCCGAATGTGCTGTTCATCGGCGTGGACGATTTGCGGCCGGAGATGAACTGCTACGGCGTGCGAAACATGGTGACGCCGAACTTCGATCGGTTGGCGCGGCGCGGCGTGCTGTTCGACCGAGCGTATTGCAACATCGCCGTGTGCGGAGCGTCGCGGGCGAGCATTATGAAAGGCATCCGGCCGACACCGACCCGGTTCACCTCGTATAAGACGTGGGCCATGAAAGACGCGCCAGACGTGCCGTCACTCCCGCTCGTCTTCAAACAGCACGGCTACCACACCGTGAGCAATGGCAAGGTTTATCACAACCGGACCGACGACCCGGACGCGTGGAGCGAGCCGCCGTGGCGACCGAAAACCTCCAGCATTTGGTGGGCGCTGCCCGAAAATCGCAAGCTGGCAACAGGCTTCCGGCAGCGGGGGCCGGCGTACGAAGCGGCTGACCGGCCCGACGAAATCTACCCGGATCATCAAATCTGCAACAAAACGCTGGCCGATCTGCGCCGGCTGGCGAAACTTGATCAGCCGTTCTTTTTGGCCTGCGGTTTCTATCGGCCGCACTTGCCGTTCGTCGCGCCAAAACGGTATTGGGACCTGTATCCGGAAGAGGAGGTCAAATTGCCGGACAATATGTTTTTCCCGCGAGATTTGCCGCAGGTCTTCAACTACACCTGGGGGGAACTGCGGGCATATCACGGCATCCCCAAAAGGGGACCTGTGTCAGAAAAGACTGCTCGCCAGCTCATCCGAGGGTATCACGCCTGTGTCAGCTTCATCGACCGGCAGATCGGCCGGTTGTTGGACGAGCTGGAACGGCTGGGGTTGGACGACAACACGATCATCGTGCTTTGGGGGGATCACGGTTGGCAGCTCGGCGAGCACGGGTTCTGGTGTAAGCACACCAATTTCGAGGTCGCTACGCGCGTACCCCTCATCGTCGTCGCACCCGGCGTGGATGGCGGTCGCGTTTGTCGGCGGCTGGTCGAATACATCGACATCTACCCGACCCTTTGCGACTTGGTCGGTCTGCCGCAGCCGCGCCATTTGCAAGGAAAGAGCCTGCGGCCACTGCTGACCAACGTGGTCGCAACTCACAAAGACGCCATATTCACCCGGTTCGGTGGCGGGGATGCAGTGCGCACCGACCGGTATCGCTACATGGAAATGCGAGCGAAAAAGGGCCTGGGGCCCGTTCGAGGCGTCGGTTTGTTCGATCTCGAACGCGACCCTCAAGAGAACCAAAATGTGGCCGAGAAGCCCTCATACGGAAAAGTTCGCGCTCGATTAACGAACACGCTCAGAGGCATCCTTTCCCGATAAAGAGCTGCGTGTCGTCGGGGACATGATCCGGAGTCCGAGTTCTTCGTCCCCGCGGCCGTGCAGCCGTCTGATGGGGGAGCCGCAGCTTGCCGAGAATCTCGGGGACCGACCAATGGACGCACAACAGTGCTCTTGGCTCCAAGTTGTTTCTCTTTCAACTGCCAAACAATGACTGGCACAGTCGCCGTGGGCTTGACGTCGAACGATCGCGGCGGATCGATTTCCGGAAATCGCTTCGCACGCATGGCCGTCAGACCGAGCAGCGCCTACAATACGGAGCGAACAGGTTTCTGAGGCTCGGGGTCTCGCGGTCTCAGCCAGGCGGTCGACGGCTTTGTCCTGAATCCGAATGGCGAATCCGGCGGACCGATGGCCGCTGGCTTAGTCTCGGTCCGCTCGATCGCGGCTCTACCCATCTGAGAGAATTCCAACTCAAAGGAGGCTCTTCCATGCTAAGTCCCGTGATGCAAGACGCTCTGAATAAGCAATTGAACGCCGAGTTCGGTTCATCCTATTTGTACCTTTCGATGGCTGCTTGGCTCGAAAACCAGAATCTCTCCGGCATGGCTCATTGGATGCGATTGCAGGCCGACGAGGAGTGGGACCACGCGATGCGCATTTTCGATTTCATCCACGATCGGGACGGCCGGGTCGTCCTGTCGACGATCGAAACCCCGTTGGCTGAATGGAGTTCGGTTATCGATGTTTTCGAAGCGTCCCTTGCGCACGAACAGAAAATCACAGGGCAGATCAACGAGCTGGTCGATTTGGCTTTGCAGGAAAAGGACCACGCAGCTAATGCGTTCCTGCAATGGTTTGTCTCCGAGCAGGTTGAAGAGGAAGCGACGGTCAAGAGCATCGTGGACAAGCTGAAACTGGCTGGCGAGAACGGCGTGGCCCTCTTTATGCTTGATACCGAGCTGGGACGCAGAACAGAGTCCCCGAACGAGACACCGTAACGCATCCGAACCACCGGAGGCACGGCGGACGGGACGAGCCGACGTTTCGCTCGACCGGTAACTTGCGATGACCGAAAATGTTTTGGAGTTCGGGCCTTGTCGCCGGGCACGATTCCTGGCGCGGCCGAACCGGTTCGTGGTTCATTGCCGATTGCCGGACGGCGAGGAGGCTCGCGCCTTCCTACCGAATCCGGGGCGTCTTTGGGAACTGCTGCTGCCGGAAGCAGTCGTGCACCTGAGGGACGGCGGGCGTCGTTCTTCGCAGAATGCGGGGCGAAAGTATCGCTACACGGCGGTGGCCGTCGAGCGGGAAGGAGCTCCGGTGCTGCTCCACACGCACTGGACCAACCAAGTGGCTCGCATCCTGCTCGAACAAAAGCGCATTCCCGGGCTGGAGGATGTGAGCATCTTGCGGGCGGAGGTGGCTCATGGACGGAGCCGGTTCGACTTTCTGCTACGCCGCCGCCGGACGGACCTGTTCTTGGAAGTCAAATCGTGCACGTTGTTCGGCAACCGCGTGGCGATGTTTCCGGACGCGGTGACCGATCGCGGTCGGCGCCATCTGTTGGAACTGGCCGAGCTCAGCCGACGCAGAGTCCGACCGGTGGTGCTCTTTCTGGTGCACACGTCGGACGTCGACTGGTTTCTGCCCGATTATCACACCGATCTGGCTTTCAGCCAGACGCTCTTGCAAGTCCGGAAGAAGCTGGACGTGATCGCCGTCTCGCTGCGCTGGCGGTCGGATTTGACACTGGCTCCGGAGGTGAGGCGGCTTCACATCCCCTGGTCAATGCTGAAGCGGGAAGCACGGGATCGGGGCAGTTACCTGCTCCTTTTGCGGCTGGATCGGGAGCACCGGCTTCGCGTCGGTCGCTTGGGGCAGCTATCCTTTCCCGCGGGGTTTTACTTGTACGTCGGCTCGGCCATGCAGAACCTTTCGGCCCGGCTGGCTCGCCACCAGCGCAAACGCAAGAAGTTCCACTGGCACATCGACCATTTGCGAGAAGCGGCGGCCGCGTGCATCCCGCTGGCGATCCGCTCATCGACTCGCGATGAGTGCTCGCTGGCCGCTGCTCTTTCCGAAATTTGCGCGGCGGGCCCCCGCGGATTTGGCGCTTCCGATTGCGCGTGCCCGACACACTTGTTCTTCAGCGAACAGAACCCGCTCCAGCTCCGCCCGTTCCACGACCTTTTGCAGCGGTTCCGCATGAAACCTCCGGAACCGTGAAAGCAAACAGCACGCGGTTGAATTACACGAACGGCGTGATCCCCGGGAGCGGTTTGGGATAGCGACCATCCGGACCCGGCTTGACCGGCGGCTCGACGTCCCAATCGTACCGTGGCAGGGCGAAGCTCAGCTTCGATTGCATCGCCTGCTCCCACGTCAGTTGCTTGCCCGTGTAGCAAACCATCTGAGCCAGAATGCCGAGCATCGTGCTGGTAATCATGTAGTCGCCGTTGTTAATGATGCGCCCCTGACGGATCGCATCGAACAACTCCTTGTGCTCGTTGTCATACATGCTCGGCTTCGACCCCTTGAAGCGCCAAGTGATCTTGCCTTTGGAATCTTCGATCCAGCACCGGCTGGGCATGAAAGCCCGGCCTTTCGTGCCGAAGATGACGTCCTGCGTGATGTTGTAGCAGCCGGGGATGTCGCGGCAGAAGCCGAAGACACGCACGCCGTTGGCGTACTCGAAAACCACGCCGTGGTGGTCGAATTGATCGCCGTAAATCGGGTCCAGACACACTTGGGCGCCGCCCATGCCCCACGCCCGCACGGGAGGAACGTCGCCCAAAGCCCACGAGGCCTTGTCCAGACTGTGGATCAACTGCTGGCCGGTCTGGTCGCCCGAAAGCCAGTTGAAGTGGTACCAGTTGCGGAACTGATACTCGAGTTCCGACCATTCCGGCTTCCGTTCCTTTTGGACCCGATAAGGCACCGTGAGGTAGTTCTCCTGAATCGCGACAATCTCGCCGATCGCTCCGTCCTGCACCCGTTTCATGGTTTCGCGAACGGCGATGTCGTAGCGCCAGCACAGCCCGGAAACGAGACACAACTTCTTGCGTCTGGCTTCCTCGACGGCTGCCTGAGCCACTTTCAGACCGGGGACGTCCAAAGCGTGCGGCTTTTCGCAGAAAATGTGCTTGCCCGCCCGGACCGCCGCCTGGAGAAACTGCGGATGAAAATGCGAGGTCGCCGCGATCAGTACCACGTCGACCGATTCGATCACGTGTTTGTAGGCATCAAAGCCGAAGAACGCGTGGTCGTCGTCCACCTCGACTTGATCCGGTCGAGCTTTCTTCAGCCGCTGCCGCGACGCTTGCAACTTGTCCTCGAACAGATCAGCCATAGCGACCAGACGGACGTCTTTCCCCGCATTCATGGCGTTGATCGCCGCCCCGGACCCTCGTCCGCCGCAGCCGATCAACCCGATCCGAATCACTTGACTGCCCGATGCATGCGCCGCTCGCACGATCGAACTTTCCGCCCCAAGAGCCAACGCTCCCACAGCGCCAGCCGAAATCTTCACGAACTCGCGACGAGACGGTTGTGCCTGTTTGTTGTTCCTCTTGTTGCTCGGCATGGTTGCTCCTTTCTCCTCGTTGGGTTCGATGGGATAGTTCATGCAAAAACTCTGCAACACTCGCAAGAGTCACGCCAACACGTCAGCAACGAAGGCTGTCTTGCGGGGCTCTTGCTGCGCGATTCCCCGCTAGCGCACCGGGTCATTGTCGCAGATTCTTTCGCACGAGCCAAAGTCTTGGCGTCCGTGCCGCTCTCGAAGACGGATGCGATCTGCGACCGGAACACTCGGCGAAGGCGAAACTGCAACAGAGCCGCGATTCACACACCGCGTACCATTCACCGCGTCGTTCAGCGACGATGCCGCACTCGCAATTCGCCGCCCCGCTCCGCAGCCCAGGGAAAGCCATCCCTTTCCGCATAACACCACGTCTCGCCGCGGAAATCAAGGCTCCGTACCTGTCGGAAAGGACCGAGGCGTCAGGACGCGGCAGCCTTTCGCAGACCGCCACCGAGAGAGCTCACCCGGCAACGAAAAGCGGGAACGTTCTCCGTGGAGAACGTTCCCGCTTGGTTTGTGGGACCGCATCAGACTCGTCGCAGCCTGAAAAAAACGTGCCGGTTCGTTTCCGCTCGGTAGCCTTTCACGGGCAAGAAGATAGAAGATGCCGTGCCGGTCGGCAACGGGATGGCTTGGCCGAAGCCGCCAGTTTTTATCGCACGGCCCACGACTGGTCCCCGGTGAGCCGATGGTGGCTGCACGGGCACAACGCTGCGGTGCATCTCAACCTACGAACGGCCACACCGCGCTGAACGGCCTTCCCGCATCCCTCTTCAAATGAGCGGAATCCGTTTTTTCCATTTTCTCACTTGTCTTTTTTCGCGATCTTGAAGCCCTTCTTGAATGCCGCTTCGCCGAAAACTTTTTCGATCTGGGCGTCTCCCTTCAGCTTCGCGACCCGTTTCTTGCACCCGTTGCAGCAGAAATAGACCGTCGTACCAGCGACTTTCGTGTTGATCTCTTTCTTGCACGGTCGACCGCTGAGTGGACAGGCTTTCTGCTTCGCTTGCTTCGTCGCGACGAGCTGGGCGTTCGCTTTCGCAGCGTACTTTTTCAAATTGGCTTCAAACCGCGATGGACAACCCCCGCAACCAAAATAAACTTTGCCTCCTTTGTAGTCCGCTGAGTTATCCTCGCTGACCTGCATGTTGCAAATGAAGCATTTGATCCCTTTCAAGTCCACCTTGCCATGATCGTCCGATCGGGCGACCGAAACGGTGACCAAAAGGGCGACCGAAGCAAGGACTGCCAGCGCAATGCCTTTTCTCATCGTATTCTCTCCTTTTCCTGTCTGTCCCGAAAAAACTTGTGGAGCGTTCCCGTTTGCGCTCCGTCGAACCCGCCCTGACCCGACGCGACGAACCCGGTCCGTGATGAATCGCAAACCGGCCGTCTCGCCGCAGGCAGGACGCTCTATTCTGCCGAACGCCGATCTTGTAAACTGTGAGGTAACTCACATACGTCCGGAATTATTTCGCGTTCTCTCTGCTCCGCGGCTCGGGCGGAGCCTCGGTTTCCTGCGGGGCCCCGGCTAGTGAGCAACGCCTTTCATGAATCACACTCTCGAGACATACCGGACGGAGGTCTCTGGATGGCGTCGCCGCGCGATTGGATCACGACGGGCTGGCCGAATCGCCAGACGATGGCCACGAGCGCTAGCAGGCCGAGTGGGATTAGTACCAGCGGCGGCACGTGCCAGCCGGAGGGAAGGTAGCCGAGTGCCAAGGCCACTGCCGCGACGCTCAGCGCGTACGGAATCTGCGTCACCACGTGCCGCAGGTGATCGCAGCCGGAGGCGGCCGACGAGAGAATCGTCGTGTCCGAGATGGGCGAACAGTGATCGCCGAAGATCGCGCCGGCCAGCACGGCGCCGATCGTCGCCAGCATCAGCGGATGGTCGGCCGGCACGGGGCCTGCCGGGGCCAGCAGGTGGAAAGTGACCGCGACAAAAAGCGGAATCAACAATCCCATGGTCGAAAAGGAACTGCCTGTGGCGAAAGAGACCGTTGCGGCGATCAGGAACGACATGGCCGGCATCCAGTGAGGTTCGAGCAGCCCCTGAGTCAACTCGACCACCACGCCAGCCGTGTTGAGATGTTGGCTGTCGCAAACAGCCGCCACGCCCCAAGCCAAAACCAAAATCGCCAAGGCCATCCGCATGCTGGCGGCTCCTTGCAGCCACGCACGGCCCGCCTGACGCCAAGAGAGCGTGCCCATCGTCACGGCGCAAGCAGCGGCTACCACCGACGCGCTCAGCGAAGCCATCAGCAGCACGCGATTAGCCGAAGCAAACTGCAAGATGTTCAAAAGGCCGGCCGCCAGAAGCGGGCGTCCGCTTGCTTCCAGCCGCGCATTCTCCAGCGTCAATTGGCGGCTACCGGACCACCACAATCCGACGAGCAATAGACCAATCAGCGTCGCCAGCGGAACCAGCGCCGTGCGGATGAATCGACGAGGGCCTGGTGAAGATTCTTGGCAAGCCTCACAAAGACGGCTGTCCGAATCCGGAGTGGGTTCAGTCGCGTTGCGTTGCGTGAGCTCGGTGGTCAAGGCATTTGCTTGCGACAGGGGGGCGTCTTCGCGTACTGCTGAGGCTTTCTGGGGCGGCACGGTTTCGGGGGCTGGTGATGTTGTCGAGACCGCTGGAGCGTCACGCGGCGGCCGGGCTTGCTGAGCGGTCCGCTCGGCGCGAAGCATTGGGCCATAGTCGCGGCCGGTTGCGGCGATCAGCCAGACAAAGACGAGCAGGTACATCGCGTAAAACCGGTACGGGATCGTATGGACAAAGACCGAAAAGGCGTTCGCGTCCACGCCGACACTATCGAAGGCAGCGGAGATTTGTCCGATTTCGAAGCCGACCCAAGTCGAGATGATGGCGAGGCCGGAAACAGGGGCGGCCGTCGAGTCGACCAGAAACGCCAGCTTCTCGCGGGAAATCCTCAGTCGATCCGCGACCGGCCGCAGCGTCCCACCGAGCAACAGTGTGTTGGCATAGTCGTCGAAGAAGACCACCAGCCCCATCAGACAGGTCAAAACTTGGCCGCGCTGGCGGGTTTGAGCGTGTCGGGACAGCCGCCGCACCAGCTCGCTCGTCCCGCCACTCTGAGCCATCACGCCGATTAGGGCTCCGAGAAACAGCGTGAACAACACAATGATCGCGTGGTCCTTTTGCGGCTGGCCGGGCTCGAAAAGCTGAAACACGATGAATTCTTTCACCGTCAGCCACGTTCCTTGGACTGGGTTCCCGAAGGCGACGGCCACCGCTCCGGCCCAAATGGCCGTTAGCAGCGCTGGGAGCACGCTGCGCCACCAGATGGCTAGCAAGATGGCAGCCGCAGGCGGCAACAAGCCCAGCCACCGCCACAAGCGGCGCACCGGCTGATTCAATGGCTCGAAATCGGGATGCTCGATTCCGATGCGCGGCGCCGTCACGTACAGTTTTCGCCCGGCGGCCAAATCTGAGGTCAAGACCAGACGGCCGTCTTGGAATGGGGGCAACGGCTGCCACTGACCATCCTGGACCAGCCGGATTCCACTAATTTCCGCCCGGCCGCGAAACGACCCGTCAAGCCGTCCGCGTTCGTCGATTGCTTGAATCTCAATCCGTGCGACCGGCACGTCCGTCAAAACAACCGGCGGCAGCTCTAATCGGAACCGGCGGACGCCGGCACGCCGTTCCGCTGGTAGGTCGCGCACCGAGCTTTCGGTGGAGCGGTCGGGCCGATCCGCCAACCCACTCAGCGCAGACTCCTCCTCTGCCGACAACGCCGAAAGCGCCGTTGGCAGTGTCAGCAGAACTGCTCCTAACCAAAGGCTCGGTCGCACGGTTCCCTTCCTGTTCACATCATTCTGCATCACCGATTCGCGCGGGCCGGGCAATTCTCGTGCGCTGGCACGATCCGTGATTCGCCGATGCTTTCGACCACCCGTCAAACAACGAAACTGCCGCAGGAAGCGGCACCTCTTCCGGGCCAAGCCGCGGAAGACGCGGAGTGCCTTGGTGATTCAGGATGCGCGCACCTTTGTGGTCGGCTGTCGCTCCGTTCGCGGCGAAAAAAGCAACGTTCACTACCGGCCCGCAGGTCGCCTTATTGTGTCTTTTCGGGTTATGTTGGGATATTCTGGAATCGCGAAACATCATTCATTCGGCAAGAGCAGGCAGCTTCTGCCATGGCCACGCGAATTCCGTCATCAATCGATGAGGTATCTTCCCACCGTGAGTGGTTACGATCAATGATCCCGACGGTCGGTAGAAGAGTGAGACCGATGCGGCCACCGGGGAGCGGCCTCCTTTACCAATCAGCCGGTCCCGGCGGGAAGGCGAATCTCCTGGTCAGCCGTAAGCGAGAAAAGGCGAGGCTTTTGCGGGGCCGCAACCGGCAGGGAAGACGGAACTTGCAAAGTCGCTGGACGAGCCCCCTCGCACCGACAACCGATTCTACGATCCAGGGCCGTCAAAAAGTCATTGTCGCGACCGGGTGAGCGAATCGGCAAGCCCGGCTGGTTCATGAGTTGGCCGGCCGGGGAACTGATCGCTGTGTTTCACGACAGCCGAGGGGCAGGGCCAAGCTTGCGGGGGGTCGGCGGAAACGTTTCGCTCGCGGCCGTCCAGCAGTGGCGTACCTGTCAAAATCCGCAAGGTCGGGTCGCCGGAGGGATCCTGCGCGTTTTGCGGGCTGCGCACTCTGCGGTGAGTTCTTTCAGTCTTGCAAACGGGGCGACCGATGGCGTACTGTGGATAGTGGGAATTTCGGGAAGAGGGTAAGCCAGGGCAAGGACGCTGAGCTGTCGCGTGCGATCCGGGAGAGATTCGGGAAACAAATCCGTTACGTGTGAAAGGGGCTCCGACATGAAACGATCATCCGTCGCAATCTTGATGGGAGCGGTGTTGCTCAGCCTGCCGGTTGAGGGGCAGGCAGGCGGCTGCTGTGCGCCGCGTGTGGTGCGTCCTTCCTGTTGTGCACCGCCACCGGGTTGCATCGTGCAGTCGAACTGTTCCGCCAAACCGGTGATGATTCTCTCCTACACAGACGCTTTGGCGCGCGCGAAAGACGCCGACCGGGCCGAAGCTGAGCTGAAAAAGGTTCGGAAAGAGTTGGCCGCTCTAAAAGCTACGCTCGAATCGACGCGTAAACAGCTCGCGCAAGCCCGATCCGACGCCGCCGCCAACAAGAAGCGAGCCGACGAGCAGACGGCGCTTGCTCAAAGCCTTCGCAAGCAGCTTGACGCCACCAAGGCCTCGCTGCAAAAGGAAGTGGCGGCTCGCAAGAAGGCTGAAACCAGTTGCGCCGCCGCGACGCAGACCGTCAAGCAACTTCAGAAACAAGTCGCGCAACTCACGAAAGACAACCAGGCGCTGAAAACACAACTGGCGGGCGAACGAAAGGCGCATCAGCAAGCCGCGAAACAACTGCAGGCGGCTCAAGCGGAAGTCAAACGGCTGTCCGCTCGCTTGGCAGAACTGGAAGAAAAACTGAAAAAGCAACAGTCCAAGCCGGAATCGCAGGCGGCTGTCCGGGAGGAAAAACCGAAAGTCGTCAGCGAACAGAACAAAGGTGAAGACGAAGGCAGTGGTTCGGGGCCAGGCGACGAAGGCTCCCAGCAGGCTCAGCGCTAGGCGGTGAGCCGATGAGCCGGACAACGCGGTGATTCCGGATCGGCGAACGGCTCTGCCGTCGCCCTTCCGGCGTCGCCTGTACCGAGGTTCTTCTTGAGATCGGCTCGACCGGCAGATGAGTGCTGCTCGGAACGCGTACGAATCGCGGACCGCGCGGCATTGATCTGCCGGTTTTTTACTTGGCTTGTTGCGGGCGCAAGGGCGAACTCGTCTCGTAATCCCTGCCGTCGCTTGCGGAGCTGGAGGCAAGCTTGGAAAGAAACGCACCGTCCCCTTCGCTTCGTTCAGAGCGTACCCCACGATCGTGTCCTGACCCCTGCCTTCGGCTAAACCGGCTGCACCGGCGAATCTTGCTGGCGCGTTCGGTTCATTCATGAATGGGTCAGGGCTAAAGGTGATCGGCGATCGTCATTATGCCGTAGTAGACGCCGATCGCCAGATAGATGATCCCGACAGCGGTCATCGCGAACGCCCACGGCCAACCACTGCGATAAGCCGGCGGGATGTACCGCCGCGACAAATAGACGTATGCCAGGAATAGGATTCCCACGAGCGGAGCGTCGACCGCCCCAAGCCAAAGCACCAATGTCAGAGCATCCGGTTTCAGCACATAAACGGCGAATGAGCCGAGCCCCATCAGAGTCATGAGCAGTCGATGCCAGTTCGCCTCGGACAGTTTCGCGTACAGACTTGGGCGATGTTGGCGGATCGGTTGGACGAGCATTCGCGGTGAGCCGTCCAGCACGGCAACGAGAGTGCTGATCACGGCCGCCCAAGTTCCCATGTAGAAGACGGGCCGGGTCCAAGGGCCCATGATCTCGGTCATCATTAAGCTGAGTTCGCGGGCCAGCCCGGCCCCTTTAAGCGTTACGCCGGCTGGTCCGAGCACGGCGACGCCCAGAATGAAGGTCGAGCAGCAGATCAGTGCACCCAGACCGTACGACAAGGCGATGTTGATCCGGTTGACTCGCAGCCAGCCGAGCATGCGGCGAGTTTCTTCATCGGAGCGCGGCGGCAAGTCGCGGCGGGTGAGACGACGTTTTTGCTGCCGCGCATAGCCGAACAATCCCATCGAACGCTCTTCGACCCACGCGGTATAGCAAATCGTGGCGGAACCGGACATGACGATTCCCACCAGCGCGACCAGCATCAGCCACTCATCGCTCCCGGCCGGTCGTCGCGGAACCAGCCCCCGTAGCAGCTCGCCCGTCACGTTTGGCAGAACTGTCGCCGCGCAGGCCATCAAGCACACCGCCAGGACCAGGCACAGGACCGTATTGATTGTCTCGGCTAGCCGGTAACCGCCGCAAAGCAACAGGCCCCAGATCACGAGCAAGTT
>JAADHY010000449.1:0-2428 GCA_013151585.1 Planctomycetota bacterium | reverse complement strand
ACGTGCTGGGCTTCCGTCGCAGCTAGGTGGGCGGCTCCTGTGCGGATCCCTTCGGCGCCGAGCCATTCCATCGGCAGTGGCCCAAACGAGTCGTAGCAGACCAGGCCGGCGATCGCCATGATGCCGCCGCGAAGGAAAAAGTCCTTGAAGACGTTCACGGCGTACCACGCCCACGGCACCCAAGCCACGGCAGGGCCGGCATCCGTGCAAACTTCTAAGAAGCTTTGTCCGGTGACGATCGAGACGCGTCCGATCGCCTCATTCCAGAACGCTTTGGTCGTCACACCAAACAAAATAACCCAGAACAGGACACCGCCGTAGCGAGCACCGGCCGCCGGTTCAGACAACAACTCGCCGCTGCCAATCGCACCGCCCAACAGCATGAGCACCGGCCCAATCCAGGCCAGCGCTTTCAGCGCTTCAGCCGGCACAGCCGCAACGCGACATGCTCCCGCCTCAGCCTGCGCATCGTGTCGGCTCATTCCCGGCAGCCTTTCCGTTTGATCACGGTGTGAAGCTCAACGGCAAATCCGTGTGCCGACAAGCCTACCCGATCTTTGCGTCGAGCGGCACTCACGTGGACACGGCAGGATCGAGACACACGAGAGAGATCCGCTCCGTCGACGGCCTCGCAGTCGTCGGCATGCGCTTTACGGTTCCTTGCCGGTCTCCATCGGCTTCGTCACTGAGCGGCGCAAGTCGTCGCGGAACAGGCCGATCTGATCAAAGGGGATTGGTTCGAAACCCATCCGAAAAGCCGGCGAGGACTTCTTCAAGCGAAAGTCCTGATGGTCGGCATCCACGAACTGCGGATCGACGTCGATCAGGTTATCGCGAAATGTGATCAGTGGTCGAGCCTTAGCCTCAATTTCGTCCCAGCGGCCGCCGACGCAAATGTTCCGAGCGATCAGGTTGCCTTTCGGAGCCGCCGGGTCGTCGTCCAGGATCGTTACCAATCGGGGATATCGCTCGCTCCACGGCGGTTTCGTATAGGGCATCGCTTTCAGCCGCTGGGTCATCGTGGTGTTGACGTGGTAGCTGGCCCAACTCATCGCTCGCGCGTCCACATGCACGGCCGGTCTGCAGTCCACGAAGATGTTGTTGACGATGGCGTTGTCGCGTCCGCCGCCGATAAAGGCCGCTCGGGTGACCTTGTAGAAGACGTTGCCTTCGATGCGCGTTCCGCAAAACATGTCGTCCAAATATACGCCCATACAGCCACAGTTTTGAAATCCGGTGATGTGATGGAAGTAATTGTTTCGGATGACCGTTCCCCGCATGGTCCAATCACGGCCGCAGTAGACGGCTCCGGCATCGTTCGATTCCAGGCAAACGTGGTGAATCTCGTTCCACTCAATCACATGGTCGTTTCCGCCGAAGGTGAGGGCTTGATGCGGAGCGTGATGGATCAGGTTGTGGCAAGCGCGGTTGCCCACTCCAGTCAGTGCGATCCCTGGGTGATACATCCGGTACCAACGGGCGTAGTGATGAATGTGATTGTTGCAGGCCTGATGGCCGCCAGGCGTCAGTGTGCGGCGATTGCCGCCGGACAGGGAAATGCCTCCGCCGCCGGTTCCGAAGATGTCGCACGAGCGGACGACGTGATGCCGCCCGCCCGCGACGGTCACCGCCCACGCGCCGGCATTCCGCAAGGTACAGCCTTCGACCCGAACCGCCTCGCCACCTCGGATCGTTACAGCGGTTCCGCGGGTCGCTTCCAACATGAATCCTCGCAAGGTAACGTGCGAGACATCTCGCATACGGACCAGCGACGGCAGCACCGAAACGATCGCTTCCGACCTCTCAACGGGTTGCGGGGGCCAGAAATAGAGACGTCCCTTCTGCCGGTCCAGGTACCATTCGCCCGGGGAATCGATCTCAGACAAAGCATTGAACGCGTAATACCATTGTCCTTTGCGGTAGCCGTAATGGTGGTACGGCGGTTGCAATTCGATCGTTTTCTTCTCCACATCGATCGATTTGACCTTCTGTCGCTGGTCGGACCAATCCCAAAACCAATAACCGTGCAGCCAAAGGTCCGGCTCTTGGAGCCACCGTCGCGGGCGGTCCCCTTCGTAAACGAATTTGCCGATGCGGCTGCCTTTGCGTCCGTGGACGGTACGATCGAGCGGTGCAGCGATCTCCGCGATGCGCACAAAACCCTCGTTCGGCCAGCGAGCCAGCGTCATGGGCTGGCCATTGCAGAACAGCTCCAGGCCCCCGCCGACTGGGGAACCGTACTCCGACACGCCAATGCTCCGCAGGTCGGCGACAACGACGTGCGCGCGTGCCGACCGGTCAAGCCGATTCCGCACCTCCGGGCCCCGGATGGGACCGAAGTTGGTGACGCGCCGTCCGCCCACAAGCCTGACCCGCTCATTGCGATAAGGCCGATAGATCACCGGCGCTCCGTCCCGTCCCGAATCTT
>JAADHY010000209.1 GCA_013151585.1 Planctomycetota bacterium | reverse complement strand
AAAGCTCCAATCAATGGCCAAGCGTCCCCAACTTCTACGCGGACTCTTCTTCCGTTGTTATGTTGCAGATTTTTTGGGATGAGCCATACTTCGGCATTGCGTTGAGCGCGAGCACGCTCACGTGGTCTTTGACCAGGGTGTGGCTGGGAGGGGGCTTTGGGGAGTCTCTGGCAGCAGTCAGAATCGTGAGCAGGACAATCGATATTGGGCGTCGCTGCGAAGGCGAGAGGGTTACGGCTTACTTGGAGTTAGCCAATCTTTCCGACCAAGAGGCTAGGCTCGTCGGCGTCGCGGGTGACTGTTCCTGTATCGGGCGGGGTTCTCTCCCGGCCACGATCGCGCCAGGGCAAACACTGCGTTTCCCGATAGAAGTGAATGTCGTCGGTGACGAGAGCGGGCGGTACCGCACGACACTTGATGTGTTTGTCGGGGCCCGAAGTCTATGGTGTCAGCAGGTGTCTGTTGTTGGTGAGGTTGTGTCCAAGCGTGACGCGCTGGCGCCGATGCCGGACTCCATTTCCTTGAAGGGATCGATGGGATCAGCGGTCGGGGAGGCGGAGTGATCCGCATTCGCCCCACCACGTCAAAGGGGCCGCGCAGTTTCGCGGCCCGCGGAACCGCGAGAGCAAACGGGCAGGACAGGCGAAAGTCGTAGCGTTCCTTCACGAGGGGAACGGGAGAGCCTGGGGGATACGACTTGGGTTGGGTTCGTGATTGACAATCGGAGAGACCGTAGGCGAGGCCTCAAGGCGCGAAGCGTTGATGCCGAGTCCGTAGCAGTGTGTGCGCGTCGGTGGAGATAGGGCGGGGCCGGAGTTGTCCTGGGGGGCGGGCCGAATAGTCGTCGCCCGATGGTTTTAGGTCCTGCCGTGTAGTGTAGGGTGTAGGGGTGGAGTGAACCGCCGCTGGCGTGTCATGCGGCATATACTTTGGTGGATGTGACGGAGAGGCTGACTGTACGTTCTTTATCTATGAGAAAGGAGGGTTTGCGATGAGCGGAAAAGAAGTGGTTCCAGGAATCCTCGCTGTCACGATGGTCGTGGCGGGCTTGCTCTTGGCTGGCTCTGAAGTTCTGGCGCAAGTGGGACGATGTCAAAGTGACAAATCTTGCGACGATCAATGTACGCTAGGCACCCTAGGTTGCAGAGATGGCGGCGGAGAAAAAGAGGGGTTTCCGTGCAAAACCTGGCTCGAGGAGTGCGCCGATTGTGTATGCCGGGATACCGACCCGAGCGGCTTATACAATTGCGAGTGCGTTCTTCCGGCGCAGCCGTAGCGGATGGATGCGAGGGAGACGCTAAAAGCTTTTCAAATCCGCAGAAACCAACAACGCCTGCGTTGACGTTGGCTTGATGCGGTTGCCTCTTTTCGGAGCAATTCGCTTCGGGCGAATATGTTGCGCAAGGATTTGGCTGTAGAGGAGGCGTGCACGGGGATGGCATTGAGACTGAGCGGCCGGAGTTGATGCTATGAAAATGAATAGATGGCTTGCGCGGTGGGGACGAAAGTGTGTTCTCGCGGCGGCCGTACTCGCGATCGGATTTCTGGATTGGACGATAGCAGCAGAACGAACGGGGAGTCTGCCCATCGGAAACGAGACACTGCTGAAGGCCTGGCGGGAGTACCGCGAGCATCTCAGTCAGGTTGCCGTTGCTGGCCGCTTGCATTCGAAAACCTTGATTCGCGACCAGCTCCATCAACGATCGATCATCGACTTCCGTTTCAAACCCCCTTGGGCCGTGTGGTGTCTCGACGTGCGGGAGCAGCATGCCATTGAAGCATGGCCCGCTAACAAAAGTGATCGCGTGGTGGGGCGAAACTCGCGGTATGCTTTTGCCTTGAGCCGAGCCGCGATGACTAAGGAGGACGAATGGCGGGTTCTGTGGCTCAACCAGAGTAATCCCGACGCGAAAGGACCGGGGGGGCGCACCGCGGCCGAAATGGTGATGACCGCCTTGTCTCGCGGAATCCTTCCGGTGACGTACGGGCAGCGCAAGAACTTGCTGGAGATGGCCGAGTCCGGCGAGCTGCAGGTCATCGAGTTGGGAAGCATCGAAGGAAACGGGCGTTTTCTACGTGTTTCCTTTCGGGCACAGCCGCAAGCCGACGCTCAGTTTGCCATAGATCGTGGAGTGCTTCTCTTGGACCCACGTTTGTTCTGCGTTGTCGTCGAAGGATGCTTTTTCGGTAGGTATCGCGTTCCTGGGGAGGCGGCCATCGTCCACACGGTTGGCGAGTATCAGGAGGTTGCTCCGCACCTGCCTGTACCACGGCGCTGCCGGCAGGTCGTTTGGAGCTGGACGGAGGAAGAGAGACTGCCGGATGTTGGCGACCTTCAGGAGACGGTAGAGCAGTTGGAGGCCGGCCGGCTATCAGCCGACGCTCGATGGGAACATGTTGCCGAGTATGAGCTCAAGCTACTGGAGAGTGCCGGGGAGAATCAGTTCTGCCTCTCGGCTTTTGGTTTACCTGAGCCGGAGGAGCCGCGGGGTGAGGGAGGCCGCTCCCATCGTCTGTTGATCGCCGCCAACCTGATCGTCCTCGGGGGGCTGTTGCTTGTGGCCCTTCTTTGGTCCCGGCGAAAGCGTCGAGCGGTCGTAGGCGGCGAAACATCTCCGGATCCGTCTGCCCCGAACGCGTGACTCAGCCGGTTGTCTGTATGAAAGTGTGAACAATGCTCGCGTTTCCAAACCGATGCGTCGGTAGCCAAGGGCTTCGCCCTTGGTATCCCTGTGGGCCGGCAGTTTGGAGGTGCCTCGGGGGGCCATCCTCCCCCTCATCCGCCCTTCGGCATCCGCCCTTCGGGCACTTTCTCCCCCAAGCCGGGGGGCGAAGGGACAAATTGGGGCCGGCTGTCGTCAACTGTGGCGTCTCAACAACCGTTGTCCCCTCTCCCGCTTGCGGGAGAGGGGGGCCGCCGAAGGCGGCCGGGTGAGGGCCGTCCGACCGGAACGCGTCCCTCCGAGAAAACGCGAACATTGTTCGCGCTCTTCGACCGGCGAGCGTCTAACACCAACCACAAAACGCCATAAACCGCGAGATAGTTTGCCGACGTCGTGAGGAACTACCGGATTTTCGTTTTCTTGGAATTTGTTCCAAACTTCCGGTCAGAGGGCTTGACGGTGTGTGTGTATATCTTGGTGTTGCCTTTCGATGGTGTTATTAAAGTTTCACGAAGTCGATTCTTTTCAGTGCTCCTTTCTGGTCGCGTCTTTGGTCCGGGGGCGGGAGTGATGCGGAGGGCATGGAGGAGCGGGCTGGCGTTGCGTGGTCGGCTGGTTCCTGCGGTGACGGTGGCGTGTCTTTTGTGGACGGCCGGTGGGACGCTATTGAATCATCCGCATCATTTGGCGTATTTCAACGAACTGGCTGGCGGCCCCGAAAACGGCTGGAAACACCTCTTGGGCTCCAGCTTTGACTGGGGACAGGACGTGTTGTTTGCTGTGCGGCGTTCGGTGCATGGCTCCCGTGTGGCCGACACGCAAGCGAGTTTGGCACACGTCTGGTTGAGAGGGGCTTATGCCCTTTCAGGCCTGGGGTTTGAACTTCGACAAATTACGGATTGGTCGTGCGAGCGTTTGCCCAACAAAGCTGTCAGAGTTCTGTTTCCGCGTAGAGTCCTTTCCCATCAGGAGTCCGTCTTGGAACGGATGCAAGAGCTATCGCGCGGCTCGATTCGAGTCCGGGAGGTAGATCGGTTCGTGCTGACGCCCACTTTGGGCGAGGTGGTGTTGTCCGTTTGCCCGCAGGACCAGAGCGGTATATGAATCATTTTCGGAGCGTTGAGGACGATGCTGCAAGTACACATGCGCCGCATTGAAATTGTGATTGAGGAGCATGTTTTCTCGCGAGGCCTGAGATGGCGTGGCGTAGCAAGGCCGGTTGGGTCGAAGGTACGTTCTGTCTACCGTGGTCCCCGGGCATCGTGGCTTTTCGGCGCGAGTGACACGTTCCCGTTTGGGGTCCTGACTGTGGATGCAAGCGGGGGAATAGGCACGTGATGGGTTCGAGGCTGGTTTTATCAATGCAAAGGCGTGCGGCGGCGTTCTTGACGGTCGGCGGGATCTGTATGATGCTCAATGGCCTGCGTATGGTGGCGGTGCGAGACGTTGCGGATGCAGACGTGAGGCTGCCACATCAAGGAGTTTTCGTGCGTCCAACTGTGGTCGATCTTGGCGGCGTCGTGGCGAGCAGCAAGCGGAGAATCGACTTAGTTGTTTCGAACAGGACCGGTGATCCTGTGACGGTCGTCGGCGTCGTCGGGGCATGCGGGTGCGTAAGTAGTACGACGGTCGCGGAACCACTGCCGCCGTTTAGCGAGAAAAGGATTCCCGTAAATTTTAGGGTCCCCTCGCGACCGGGGCCGTTCACATCGATAGTAGTTGTTTCCTTTAGCCGTGCCGCGAATCGTATGTCGGCAATCGTCAAGGTGAGGGGAGTGGTCCGGGAAGATCGCAACACCGACTCTTCTGAGCAGAGGCCTCAGCGGCTTACTCCTCGACCGGATCCATTGAACGTGTTCAACGGAACGCAGTAAAGGAGCATAGGATGTCGTCCGACTGTGAGAGTCTTGCGAGAACCTCGCGTGATCGCGTCGTGGTGGTTAGAAACCCTTCGCTGAGCCCGAAGAACTGCCCAACGTGGCTGCGGTTACACGCCGCGGTCGGCGCGTTCGTCGTATTGGCTTTGGTACTCTGCGGGCATCCGGCCCTTAGCCTCGCCACCGATGAGCCGGTGCCTGCACCTGCTACCGGACAGGCCCGCGCATTGTGGCAGGCCTTCACGGAGGCACGGAAGAGAATTGCAAAGGTTCCGATGTTTGTGCGGATCGAAGTGCGGCGCGTCCGCGCCGTCGGGGGTCGGGACGCCAGAGAACTC
Organism: Planctomycetota bacterium; assembly: GCA_013151585.1. Lineage (GTDB taxonomy): Bacteria > Planctomycetota > Planctomycetia > Planctomycetales > Planctomycetaceae > JAADHY01. The sequence goes on along the minus strand of JAADHY010000209.1, from coordinate 3,664 downwards.
GACGGGTCCGTGCTGCGGTGCTCGTTTTGGACCGACCCGAAGAATCGGCTCTTTCGCTCCGAGTTTTCCGAAGACCGCCCGCGCAATCCGAAAGATGCCCTCCATGCCCGCTTCGCGTATGCAGGGCGTGTTCTCCGTGTGATCCACGACTTCAGAAACAGAGACATCGCGGCCAACGAGCTACGACTGCTTGAGGACGAGGAACATGATAGGATGCGCAGCCGAAGGGGGACGATCGGGAGTCTGTGGCTTGACCTTTCTGTGATAGGGGGCTTCCCATGTCCCTTCCAGCGAAATCGTGACTGGTCTACAGGCAAACTGGAGACGCTCTTGGCAAACGCCTCTGACGTTTCGTGCCAGCGTGCCGATGAAGCAGAGTCGGGCCGGGGCGACGTAGTGCTCGAGTTCCGCAGCCGTGATGGGGCGTCGTTGGCATACCGGTTCGGTGAATTACCGGTCCCCAATGAGATTGTTCGTGTGCTCGGGTCTCGGGCCTCTGACGAAAACGCGACGGTTGATCGGCTTCGCACAAAATGGATGGAGGTCAAAGGTCCGGGAGCCTTAAAGCCGGTCCTTTTTCCGCAGTCTGCCGTTTACACTCGACACGAAGGAAGCGAATTGGTTGGACATGAGATATGGGAGACGAAAGAAATCCGCATTACAAGCGGCTTCCAGGAGGACAGTTTCGGGTGGAAAGCCTTGGGCCTTCAGCCTGGCACCGTGGTCGTTCGAGGAGTCCCGCCTCAGCGAGAACTCTTGCAATGGGATGGGAAAACCTTGCGTCCATGGCGTGCCGATGTCGTCGTTGAGTCCGATCCGGTTCAGGGGCCAGTTCGGACATTGAACCGGGCGATGGGCGGCTCCATCCGTTGGGGAGTCGTTCTGCTAAACGTCGGGCTAGGCCTCGTTTGTGTCTTCTGGGGGCTTCTCTGGGTCAAGCGACGCTTGAAGGCATCGCCGGACTCAGACGGCATAGGCGAGAAGTGACTCGTCGTTGTGCCTGAAAAACAGCTTCATTCGGGTCGGGGCTCCTGAAGTACCGATCCACTCGCCGTGGCTCAGAAGTAAGGAGAGACGAAGTGAGAAACAGAAAGGAAAGTGTTGGCGGCCAATGCAAGATGATCTTCGCCGCATGCGTCGTTGTCGGTGCAATGGGGTTGATCTGCGTCTTTCGAGCCAATGCCATACCGGTATGTTCCGGGAAAAAGGTGGTCGAAGGAGAGTGCACAGAGGGACGAGGGTGTCCGGAGATGGAGAACGGCCAATGCTCCGGGACAATGATATATAGTCAGGCATCATGATTTGCACTTCTGATGGAGCTCTGCCTGCGGACAATTGTGTGCCGACCACGGCGCTCGAGAAGTGCGCCGACAAATGGGTGTGCGTTAAGGTGGGCAACAATGTATGCGGTCCAGGAGACTTCCTTGGAAACGTTTATCACAACATTGTAGTGGAGGGGGGCGACTGCCGGTTGCCCGAGTAACTTCGGGAATTTCGCGCCTAATTTGAGCTTCACAGTTCCGGTACATATCAAAACGAACCGACGCGGTTCACGCATGGAGCGTATCCGCGAGCGCTGCGCGGTGCGTTCTCGTCCGTGGCCCCCACCGCATTTTGCGGTTCCGTTGCGCTGCGTGCGAAAGTCCCCTCTTCCGCGCGCGGGAGGGGGTGGCTCGCGCAGCGAGCGGGGTGAGGGCCACTGGTGACGGGGCCCCCTTCATCGGCTCTCCGGGCACTTTTCCCTGACCGGCGGGAGAAGGGACATCGTCTGGCGATCGACCTTTACCCGTGATCGTACGTCTTGAAAACATCGAGGTAAAGCGACCGCTTCCTCTTCCTTATGCCCCGGAGGCATGAACCAGAATCACGAAATTCCATACAGACGAGACTCTCGACAACTCGGAAGGGCGACGGCCGACAGTGCGCGGTACGCGGCGCTTCCGCCGCCAGCGGCCGTACCACAAAAAACGGAATCGGAGCGCTCCGGGGTAACAATAGGTGCGAGGTGATGTGTCGTAATTGGTGTGAGCTCCCCAGTCCCTGTGTGAGCGGGAGCCGGCGGGGTGCTGGCGAAACGGATTTTTGAAGGAAGGGAGGGGAATGATGTTTGAGGGCATGAACGGCGGTCGTTTGCGACGACCGATGCGTGGGGCGGGCCCGGTCGGATTTACACTGATCGAGCTGTTGGTGGTGGTTGCGGTGTTGGCGGTGTTGATGGCGTTGCTTTTGCCGGCGGTGATGCGGGCTCGGGCGGCAGCCCGGCGGGCTCAGTGCCTGAACAACCTGAAGCAGATCGGCCTGGCCCTACACCACTACCACTCGACCCATACCCTGCTGCCGCCCGCGGTGGTTTGGGGCGGACCGCCGGGGGAACCGCTTGGCGGCGGACAGTTCCCGGTGGGCGTGTTCGACCGCGTGGCCGCCGGGCAGGTGACGGCCGATAACCCGAGCCGCGTCTATGCCAATTGGTTGATCCTGCTTTTGCCGGAGTTGGACCAGAGGGCGCTGGCCGAGAGGTATCGGGCGGAGTTGCCTGTGGCGGCTCCGGAAAACGCGGGGGTGCGCACGCAGCGGCTGTCGGTTTTGACGTGTCCGGACGACGACTTCAACACGCCGGGCAATCCGTACGTGCGAGATGCCCTGGCGGGCGGCCATTCGAACCAGTACGCGCGGGGCAACTATGCCCTAAATATGGGGCCGGGGCGTGGCTGCATCGTGGAACTGGAAGAGGGGTGCGAAGATGGATTTCACGTCGGCAAGCGGGATCTGGCCGGTGAGAACATGACGCTGTGGGGCGACGGGATTGGCGGAGTGAACGTGTCGTTTTCGTTCAAGGACGTCAAAGGCGGTCTTTCGAACATGGTTTTTGTGGATGAGATTCGGGCCGGAGTGGCGGAGATCGACCCACGGGGCACCTGGGCGTTGGGGATGATCGGCCCGAGCATTACGGCCCGTCACGGGCTGATTGCTCAGACGGAAGACGCGAACGGTCCGAACAACCAGTACGAGAACTCGGACGACATCATTGGGTGCGGGGAGCTGGAACGTCGTTTGGGGGAAGATCGTTTGGCGGAGCTTCGGATGCCGTGTTGGGCGGCGGTGGGTCAGCCGGAGTTGAACTACCAGGCGACGGCGCGGAGCCGGCACCCGGGCGGCGTGCACGTGCTGATGGGCGACGGATCGGCCCATTTCGTTTCCGACATGGTCAATCCGGAGGTGTGGTACTACATGCACGTTCGGGAGCCGGCCGAAGCCTTCGAACTGCCCTTCGGGAAGTGAGGAGGGGTTGAGGGTCGAGAGGCGAGGGGCAAGGGTCGAGAGTTGAGGGTTGAGGGAGGCTGAAACCGAAGCGTGCGAGCATCGGCGAGCGGTGGGCGTGAGCCCGGCGGTGGCGTGCGAAAGTTGACGGACGGACGGTGACAGGCGGCCCGTGACGCGACGGTCTTCGATTCTTGCTGTGACAAAGCCGCAGACCGAGGCCTCGTCACAGGATCACGATAACTTTTTGGGAATTGGAAAAAAACTCAGATGGACTCTTGACAGAGACAGAGAGAGAATATAAGGTTGAAACTCGGATGTGGGCTCAGTCGCCCGGTCGTTCCCCCCTCGAATGGGGCGGTTCTGTCTCATCGAAAGATCCCATCTGCGTTTCCGGGGATCGCGG
>JAADHY010000372.1 GCA_013151585.1 Planctomycetota bacterium | reverse complement strand
CATGGTCGTCGAGCCGATCGTCGGCCGATCGGGGCGTCGCGGCTGGACCGTAACCTGGAAGGGCCGCGGCTGGTGGAAATCGTTCGACGAGTATCTCGAACTGATCCGGAGCGCCCAGTCGCTGGCATCCGAGCAGTCCCCCGCCGAGCCGCCGACCCTGATCGTGCCTTCGTGCAAGTATCATCTGCCGGCGTCTGCGGACGAGTCTTGGCGGCGGGACGAGTATGAGTTCACGACGCGCCGACTTCTGGAAGCCTGGAATGCTGGCAGACACGCGCAGAGAAACGCTGCGATGCCACTCGAAAAAGATTTCAGCCCGACGCTGGCCGGCGACGAGCGAGCCAGCCAACAGCAACAGGTGCTTCGCTGGCTCAGGACCGTGCCCCGGCTACTCCGAGACGCCGTAGCCAAGTCCTCGGAGGCCGCTCCGGCCGGACGTTCGGGGCGCGAGGCAGTTTATGTTGGGCTGAAAATCTTCAATGCCCTGTTCGAGGATGACTTCCAGCTTGAAATGCTGCGGGCCATTCACGAAGCGGGAGAGGACCGGCCGAATTTTTACATCTACGCGAATCGGCTATTTGATCCGAACCGCGAGTTCGATGGCAAACGGGGCGTCGCGTACGGCGGTCCGGATCTCAGCGACAGGAACTTGCGCGTGATGACTCAGTTTGCCGCGCTGTGCCGCAGGGGAGAGATTCCTGCACCGCTTCCCTGGTCTGCCACGGGAAACATAGACAGCGGTCGAATGGCTCTCGAGTACGCCCTCCGTGGCGCAACGAGTTTCCAGCTCCACACGTTCTTCCAACTGCCGGCGAGCGAGTTTGACTTGCAGTCCGGCACGCGCACCGACAAAGCCTTACACAAACTCTATTTCCATCCAAAAACGGGTTTCATCGTGTGGATGCACCATTTGGCCGAGGTGCTGTCGTTGCCGCGCAAGCCCCTCCGGTTCCGCGACGTGGTCGGCCGGCTGGAGTCTGTCTTGCAAAGCGGCCGGTGACCCCGCCATGCGACAACGCGCGCGGAACGGCAACGGTCGCGCGATGGTCAAGGTGGCCTTCCAGGCTTCTGGCCAACCGACAACCATCTTATGACGCGTCCCGGGTTCGCGGATTCCGGCGGGGGCACTGGCGGAGTGCAACAATCGCAGATCAATAATACCCGGCGGGCGTCGCCCATTCGGTTGTGGCCCTGGGCCGGTTCAGTCGATGACCAGCTTCGCCCATTTTTTCTGGGCGAGTTTCTTTAGCGCGTCGGCCGAAACGCCACCGTTGTCCTTGAAGGTGAGCGATTGCAGATTCTTGGCTTGCAGCAGCTTGTCGACGGCCGCGTCGGTGACGCCCGTCGTCCGCACTGACAGCACTTTCAGACGCGGCAGCCGCACGATGACGTCGATCGTCGCATCGGTCATTTGCGGAATGGCCCAGATGTCGAGAACTTCCAGCGACTTGAGGGCCTCCAGGTGGGCCAAACCGTCGTCCGTGACGGACGCCAACTCGTGCAATTCCAGACGCTTCAACTGAGGGAGCTCATCGAAGACCTCCATCGCCATATCATCAATCGCGGGAAGGTCACGGAGCTTCAGCCGGGTCAGCTTCATACCTTTCAGAGCCAACACACCGTCGGAAGTAAAGCCCTGACATCGGAAGATTTCCAGCTCGGTCAGGCTTTCCATCTGGGCGAGCGTCTGGCCGGCCTGACCGGTGATTCCGAAATCCTGCATGAGCAGCGAGCGCAGTGTCTTGCTCTGAGCGAGGGTTTCTACGCCGTAATCGCTCACGGTCGAGCTGCGATGCTTGAATACCTCAAGTCTGGGCAGTTGTCCGACCACCTCCAGGGTCATGTCGCCCGCCTCCATGTTGCCGCGCAAGTCCAGCACCCGCAGCCGGACCAGCTTGGCCAGGTGAGATGTGCCCAGGTCGTTGAAGCGGTTCTGCACCAGCGTGAGTCGTTCTAAATCGGTAAGCCGAGCGATCTCCTTCAAAGCCCCGTTGGTCAGATTGGTGTTGTAGGACAAGTCCAGCTCTTTCAGATGCGGGAACGAGTCGGCGATCAGCTTGACGGTGGAGTCACTGATGATCGAATTGGTCAGGGCCAGACTTTTCAGTTTTTTCAGACCGGCCAATTTCGCGGACAGTTCGTCGTTCAAGGCTCGGAAGTTATAGATTTGGAGCTTTTCCAGGTCGGTCAACCGGCCGAACAATTCGATGTCGGGCGGGGACAGAACCGAACCGTCCAGAACAGTGATCGCTGTCAGGCGGCCGTCTGAAGCCAGCGAATGCATGGCATTGGGGCCGAGTTTTTCGAGCAACTTCTGAGCCGCGGTGACATCGTCGGCCGATGCTGTGGCCTGAACTTGAGGCTGAGCCTTCGGAGCGCCTGGTGGCTTTTCTGCCGGTTGCGTCGCGGTTTGTTCTTGCGGCTTTTTGGCCGGAGTGTCCCCCTCGGGCCCTGCGCAGCCCGAAAAAAACGAGCCCCAGACAACCAGCACGCCCAGAAAAGCTGGAACTTCCAGGTTAAGAAACCTCATCGTCAAAGCCTCGAAACTAAAGCCGCTCCCCAATGTTTCACCACGCGCCCGATGCACACACTGTCCGGACTGTTTCCACGACTTCCACGACGCCGGATCGCGAATCGACAGGACTACAGAAATCCGAAGACGACGGCACAACAGCGTTTGAAGCCCCCTCGCCCCCGCGGCGCAACCCTAGGGGAAAGAGATGCGGAGTGAGGAGCCCTCACTTGGCTCGCCGAAGGCGAGCCACTCTTTCCCGCAAGCGGGAGAGGGTATTCTCAGTTTTGCGGTCGAAATTCCCTGCAGTCCCTTCCGGTCTGCTTTCCGGAATTGTCGGCGCAAGGCCAACTGTGGATTGACCATCTCGGCAAGTCATTAAGAGACAGCGCTTCGACGGAGCCCATTGCGTCCGCCGAAGCGCTTGGTCGTCAGATCGATCGCATCAGTCTCAATCGAGCCGGTATCCTTCGGGATACTTGGGCTTGACCAGATCGGCGACTCCCGGCGTCTTGAGCGAGGCCAGATTGGTTACCTTCAGGTTCTTGGCATCCCAAAGGATCTTTTCGCCCCAATCGCCCATGGCGCCGTTCTCGCCGCCCTTGGCCGCTGCCCACACGGCCAAGTTGCCCAACAGGATCGTCTCAGTCAGCGGGCCACCGCGATGGATGAAGTTCGAATGACAGATCATGGGGTCGCCGGCTTCGACCGCGCGGAACAACTCGTACATGTGATTGACATCGTTGTTGCCCTTCTTGACCGCCGGCTCGAACTCGACCTTGGCCTTCTTAACGCCTTTCAGCTCATACTTAGCGCAGTAATCGTTTCCGCTATAGAAGGCGCCTTTTTCACCGACGATCAGGACACCGCTGTTGGCGACCTTATCGATTCCCCAGCGGCTAAAGACCTCCTGAGGCGGCTTGTTGCCTTTTCGGTCGTACCACCAGAAGGTCAACGCGGGCCGTTCGGACGTCTCCGGGAACTCGAACTTGATGATCGAGCTGGCCGGAAAGCTGTCGTAGTCGTGGCCTGTGGTCCGAGCGACCACCGAGATGGGATCCTTCAGGTCGCATCCACAAAACGGCACCATCAACTGGTGGCAGGCCATGTCACCCAAAGCGCCGCTGCCGAAGTCCCACCAGCCACGCCACTGGAAGGGGTGATACAGCCCCGGCCAGTACTCGCGGTACGGGGCGACGCCGAGCCACATTTTCCAGTCGAGCCGTTCCAGATCGCGCTGGATCTGTTGCTTCTTCTTTTCGATGAGCTCTTCGGCGGCATCGGGATTCTCCTTCCGAGCCTGCTCCGCAAACTTGGCCAGCGTCATCCGCCGGTCCGGCCCCTGAGCCCAAATGGGTCGGTTGGACCACGCATAAACTTCATGGATGGGCCCCAGGACGCCGGACCGAAGCTGAGCGATGGCTTCCCGCGACGCGTCCAAAGCCGTGCCTTGGTTGCCCATCTGAGTGCAGACGCCCTTCTCCTTGGCCACCCGGCCCATGAGACGCGCTTCGTAGATGGTGCGCGTCAGCGGCTTTTGGGTATAGCAGTTAATCCCCAAGCGCATGGCCAGCAGCGTCACCGGCGCGTGCATGTGATCCGGTGTGCTGATTGTCGCAATCTGAATCTCTTTCCCGTACTTCTCGAACAGCTCCCGAAAGTCCGTAAACTGCTCCGCGTTCTTGAATTGCTTTCCCCGTCCTTTGTTTTTCAGCCTTTGGCGATCGACATCGCAGATGGCAATGACGTTGCCGAACTGCGCGGCGTGCTCCGAATCGCTACCGCCTTTTCCGCCAACTCCGATGCAGGCCACATTCGGGCGCTCGTTGGGCGAGTTGCTCAAGGCGGTGCGGGCTCCACTCGTCACCCAGTAAGCCACACCGATTCCGGCACTCGTTTTCAGAAAGCTACGTCGACTGGTGCGTGTCATCTGTCCGGTCTCCCGAAAAAAGAAAAAACATCGTCAATCGTCAGGCGAGATCAGCTCGGGGCCACTTTTTCCGTTTCCGTCGCCGAGGGGCCCGAATCTCTCCGCACTTCGGCTCCACAACGGAATGCCAGCGCGAGCACGTCCCAAGAAGGAATCGGGCAGTTCCGGCAACGGTGAGGCGGCCTGAGAGACACTCGCTCGATCAAGGCGGGAAATCTCATCCTCGTCAGACTACCGGACGCGCGTCCGATGTTCAACCGAAAGCCGTCTCCGCAAAGCTACCGTATGCGATTAGCGCAAAGGCCGGGAATGGCAGGAGGTCTGTTGGGCGGGTAAAAGGCGTTTCCCGAAAATAAGGAGCGAAAAGCTGGATTCTCGGGGCGTCATCCTTCTAGGCAAGGTAGGGGCCAGCCAGTTCGCTTCTCTACAGCGGGCTGTTGCCGACACTGGTCTGCCTGGGAGTTGCCAACCAGAATGGCAAACCCGCAGCCGGCTTGGCGCCGGCAGCAGCGAAGACCGGACCGAATGGATTGCTCCGAAGGATTTCGCCACCAAACGGATGCCCCCTCTCCCGCTTGCGCAGGAGCGGAAGTCCATGCATGTTTCCCCCCGCGTTTGCGGATCCCAGTAGCCTTATTGAGTACTATTTGAGTGGTTCAGTAGTTTCCGTCCATGCCGTCCGGCAGGACCAGCCGGAGTACATCGGTCGGGTCCGCAAAGCTTTTGAAGAAAAAATCGGGGCCGGCCGCCTGCACCTGCGAGTTTGGAACGATTCCGGTGCCGACGGCGATCACACGGGCTCCAATCGCTCGGCCGCACTCTACGTCTGCGGGGGTGTCTCCGACGACCCAAATCCGCTCGAGCGAGACTTTCCCGTCAAGATGTCGGTGCACTTCGACCAAGGCCTCGCGGGCGACGTCGTTACGGTCCCGAGCTCGATCACCGAAACCGCCAAACTGGAAATAGTGATACAGCCCGTAATGTTCCAGCTTCAGCCGAGCTCCTTCCCGAAAGTTCCCGGTCAGCAGTCCGACGTGGACATGGGGATGCTCGTGTAGCCGTCGCAGCAGCTCCGGAACGCCGGGAAGCACCAAGCCGCGCCGCTGGTGCAGTGTCATTCTGAGGTGCTGCAAGTACGCCGCCGTGAATCGGCTGAGCGTCTCGTCTGATTCGGGAATGCCGAAGCAAGCCATCATGTCCAGGACAATCGCGCGATCGGTCCGGCCAGCCGTCGGGATTCGGCCCTCTTCCAGTCGGACACCAAATTCCGACTGGAGCGCGGCCTGCATCGCCGCCAGCCCTGCTCCGCCCGTATCGAGCAATGTCCCATCAATATCGAACAGACAAACGGAATGGGCCAATACAGAGTCTCCGCATGAAGTTTTTCCGCCTCTCCCGCTGCAAACGCCCTGCGAGGAGCCGACGAAGCCGACCGATGCTGCCGGCGACAGGCTGCAACGGGGGACCGGTTGATTTTGTCCTGGGAATCCGCAACGATTCACCGGCACAGGTCGGCGGATGCCGGTCTGGCTTCAGGTATATCAACAATGGCCATGACTGACAAACCCGAACCGCTGAATGTCGCGATCGTTGGATGCGGATGGATGGGGCGCGTGCACGCCCAGCGTCTGGCGCTAGATCCACGCGCGCGGCTTTGCGGCTTTTGCGACCAAGACCGGAAAGCGGCCGAGGCGCTCCGGGCCGAGCTGGCCCCGGAAGCTCCCGTGTTCGACGAAC
>JAADHY010000371.1 GCA_013151585.1 Planctomycetota bacterium | reverse complement strand
AACTTGTGGTGGGTGAAGAGCTGGGCGTGATGGTGCGAGACGCTGGGAGCGAGTGTGAGCTTTGAAGCCTGCGTTCATCGATGTATAATGGGATTGTTCATTGAACCTGTTCTAAGGCCACAACAGTACCACCGACATTGATACCAAAGCACACGGGTTTCCGTCGTGCACGGGCAATTCATAGCTTTTGGGAGTCGGGAACTGTGATCGGAATAGGCGTGAGCTCATGCTGACTCTGCGCCGCGAAGCCGCTCTTCACGGCCTCTCTCACCCGAGACATAGCTGCGCCCGGATGGATTCAGACGGGGAAGCGTCGCCGTAAGTCGCCCGCCTTTGCAAACGTCGTCTAGTGCCAATGCTTTTGGATTGGCGTCGAGTGAGCTTGCTGTTGTTGCGGCAAGATCGATCAATCCAAGCAGGTGAGGAGCGATAGGCTCCGAGCAATCCGGTTTCGCGCGATGTAGGCCGCTCTGAGTAGCGAGTTCAGGAGACAGCTTGTGACTCTGCGCTTTAATCTGATTGATGACCCGTTCATTCCTTGTGTGATGATCGACGGAAGTTGCGTCCAGCTCGGCTTGCGCCAGACGTTGGCAAGGGCTGGCCACATACGCGAAATTCGCGACCGTTCGCCCTTGGTCACCGTGTCTCTCCATCGGCTGCTTCTCGCCATTCTGCATCGTAACTTCGGCCCTAGGAACCAAGAGGAATGGAGCGCCCGTTGGCAAGGCTGTCGTTTTGACCAAGAAACGCTCGACCACTATTTCGAACTTTTCTACGACCGGTTTGATCTGTTTGATGGCGACACACCGTTCTATCAAACCGCGGGGATGACCACAGCGCGTCCGCATCCTATTGCGAAGCTGTTCCAGGACTTGGCGTCCAACAATAACCCAACACTCTTCGACCACACGATGAACGCTGCCGGACACGCGATAAGCTCGCGCGCAGCGGCGAAAGGACTCATCGCCTGCCAGTCTTTCGATCTCCGCGGGGGAGCGGGAACTACGGTTACGGTCAAAGGCGTTTCTATGCATACGGGATATCTTCAAGATGGTCCGCTTACACGAGGGCTACTGGTTCTCCTCCGTGGCGACAACTTGTTCGAAACGTTGATGCTGAATCTGTCTGGATACAAATCCAGTCCGGACGACCTGCCGATTTGGGAACGGGACGATCCAGAGGCGATCGTACGCCAGTCGCACATCGATGGGCGGGTCGACCTTTATACTTTCCAGTGCCGCCGGCTGCGGCTCGAAACTGACAAGCAGTCAGGACGCGTTACCTGCGTTCACTTTGCGCAAGGGCGAGCTGTGCCTCCGGATACGCTCGATCCCATGAAATCCTATCGCCGTGACAAGAAGCGAGGGTGGATCCCCTTAGCGACCGACGAGCATCGCGCGTTGTGGCGAGATTCGGGCACGCTGCTCGAATTCGTCCACCAAGCGGACTCTGAAGGCAAAGGCGGCGTGCCCGCTCAGGCGTTGCACTGGGTCGGGCGACTGGTCAATAAGGGAGTCCTTCCTCAACATCGCCACTTCAATTTGGATGTGTTCGCCATCGTCACCTCTGGGAAAGCCGCTCGCGTGATTCTTTGGCGCCACGAGCGGTTGCCGTTGCCGTTGGAATACTTGAGCGATCCGAATCTCGTGGGCAACCTAAGGACGGCGCTGGGCGCGGCTGAGGAAGTTGCCGACCGTTTGCGGAGCGCGGTTCGGTTTTACGCGGCGGCCGTTTTGGCCCCCGAACCCGGACAGAAGCCAGACGCCGAGCGTGTCCGGGCCCTGGTCGGGGCCTTGGCGCCGGAGCGGCTCTATTGGTCGCGTCTGGAAACGCCGTTTCGCCGGTTCCTGATCGAGCTCCCTGGCGATGAGGCTCACCGGAGTGGGGAGCTCACGCAGTGGGTAAGGATCCTGGATCGGACAGCTCGGCAAGCTTTCGATAATGCCGTGGAACAGACGGAAACGTCCGCCCGCGCGATGCGGGCCGCGGTTCAAGCTCGCAGCATGCTGATCGGCGGGCTGTCTGGGACGCTGAAGCCTTTTAAGGAGACCTCGAATGCCCTCGCCGCGAGCGGATGATGTATGGATCGACCGGTTCATCAGGCGACTTGAATCCTTGGCTCCTGACGAGCGAGAACCCGACCGCGCCACCTTGGCCAAACTCCGTCGCGGGCTGGGAAAGCCTGTCGGTCATGCGGCTGAGCGCGATATTTGGGTTTTCGCCAATCTCGGCGACGTGGGGCCGGAGAAGGAAGAGGCCGCTGCCCTCGTGGCTTCCTTGTTTGCTCTCCATCCGAAGTCCGGCCAAGGCGGCTTGGGGGACGCTTTTCGCCAATTGCATAAACAGCGGCAGGAATCCCCGAGCATCGAAAAGCGTTTCGCAGTTCTGCTCGACGCCGAACGGGAGGATCTACCTCATCGACTTCGCCAAGCCATCAGCCTGCTCAAAGCTGACGAGATTCCGCTTGATTGGAAACGTCTGTTGAAAGACCTGATCCACTGGGAACGTGAGGACCGCAGAGTGCAGCGATACTGGGCACGTCAGTTCTGGAGTGGCCGTTCGAGCGACGATGCCGCGGAAACCGAACCGGCATCCCTTCAAGAAAGGAGCACCCCATGATCGTCGAACTTCATCTGTTACAGAACTTTTCCCCGTCGTGCCTGAACCGCGACGACACGAACAGCCCCAAAGACTGTGAATTTGGCAGCTTTCGCCGAGCCCGCATCAGCAGCCAGTGTATCAAGCGGACGATTCGACAGCACTTCGCTCGCGCGGAGCTTTTGGAAGCGGACCATCTGGCCCGTCGATCTAAACGGCTGATCGCAGAAGTGGCTCAAAAGCTGACAGAGTCGGGCCGACCGGAAGACCAGGCTTCCGCCTTGGTGAAGGCCGCTTTGGCCGGTGTCAAGCTCAAAGCCGGCGACGACAACGAGACGCAGTATTTGCTGTTTCTCGGCCGACGCGAGATCGCAGCTTTGGCGAAACTGGTCGATCAGCACTGGGACACGCTTGTGGAAGTGGCTGAGAAACAATCGAAAGACGAATCACCCGATGAGGAGGGCTCTGAGAAAGTTTCCTCAAGAAAGAAGAAGAAAGCAGCTAAGGCCACTGTGCCCGCAGAGATTACGGACCAAATCAAGCGTTGCCTTGATGGAGGCAAGGCAGCGGATCTGGCCCTATTCGGCCGGATGGTGGCCGACCAGCCCGATTTGAACCGCGAAGCCGCCTGTCAAGTTGCCCATGCCATTTCCACAAACCGTGTTTCCATGGAAATGGACTATTACACGGCCGTGGACGATCTGAAAGAGCGTTCCCATGAAGCCGGCGCCGGGATGATTGGCACGGTAGAATTCAACTCAGCCTGTTTCTACCGCTACGCCAACATCGATTTTCAGCAGTTGGTGGAAAATCTGCAGGGCGACACCGATCTGGCCCTGAAAACAGTGGAGGCCTTTGTGCGGGCATCGGTTGAAGCCATCCCCACAGGCAAACAGAACAGCATGGCGGCCCAGAATCCACCATCGTTGGTTTTCGCTGTCGTTCGCAAGGCAGGGTTCTGGTCCTTGGCGAATGCTTTCGAGCGGCCCATCGTACCGGACCGCCGCGACGACGGCCTCAGTCTGGTGGGCAAGTCCATCAAAGCGTTGGACCGGTACTGGAAGCGCTTGGGAGACGTCTACGGTGCCGATGGAATCCTCGCCGCAGCGGCGTGCAAGGTCGACGAACAGCCGGAGTTCGAGGCTCTGAAGCCCTCCGAAAAGAAAAACGTCGATCAGGTTGTTTCGTGCGTGCTGAAAGCCCTGGCCAACGGGGGGAAGTCGTCATGAGCGTCCTGCTTCTGCGATTGGCCGGTCCCATGCAAAGCTGGGGGACTCAGAGCCGCTTCAGCGTCCGCGACACCGGACTGGAACCCAGTAAGAGCGGCGTTATTGGATTGCTTTGCGCCGCCTTGGGACGACGGCGGCACGAACCGGTTGACGACCTGGCGGCGCTTCGCATGGGAGTCCGCGTGGACCGCGAGGGCCGGCTGAGCCGCGACTACCAAACTGTGGGCGGGGAACATCGTCCGGGCTCGGTCCGAGGCTTCGACGCGAAGGGAAGGCCCCTGCACTATGGCGTGCTTAAGGCCGATGGCTCAGGTGTCACCCCGGTGACCTCCAGTCGATACTACCTCGCCGATGCCGAGTTTCTTGTGGGATTGGAGGGAGACCGACCGTTGTTGGAAACGTTGGACCGCGCTCTGATCATGCCCCGATGGCCTTTGTACCTGGGCCGCAAGGCTTTTGTCCCCAGTTTGCCTGTTCGCGTGGCGCCGCCCGTAGACGGCTCCTTGCGTCAAGTCTTGGAGGAGTATCCCTGGCGAAAACGCCGTCGAGGAGATCAACCGCAAGAGAAGCGGTTGCGCCTTGTACTGGAAGTGTCTCCCGGCGAAAGCAACGACGTCCGCTACGACGTGCCTTTGAATTTCGCGGAACGGACTTTCACGTTGCGTTACGTCCGAGTGGACTTCACCAAGGAGTGGCCGCCCCTGGAGGATGATCCATGCTGCATTTGAGCCGCCTCTATCCCAATGTCCGGAGCAAGGCTGTTCGCCGGGACCTGGCGAACGCCTATGAACTGCACCGGACGCTGATGCGTGCCTTTCCGGAGCGCCGGCAAGGGGGCCCGGGGCGTGTGCTTTTCCGGGTGGATACCGAGCGTGAGACCCAGCAGCCGTATGTCCTCGTCCAGTCCGACACTACTCCCACCTGGTCCCGCTTGCCGGAGGACGAGTTGGGGCGGCCCTACACAGTGTGCCCGCCCGAGTGGAAGACCTTCGAGCCGACGTTTGCAGCGGGCCAATTGCTTCGGTTTCGTCTGCGAGCCAACCCGGTGGTGAAACGAAAGCCGGCGGGTGCCAACGAAGGCAAACGTTTGGGCCTTTTCCGTGAAGAAGACCAAATCACCTGGCTCGTTCGCAAAGGAAACCAGGCTGGATTCGTCCTGCGCAACGTCTTGGTCATCAAGGAAGGGTTTCAATCAAGCCGCAAGAACAACCATGCGATCACTCATTGGGCGGTCCGCTTCGAAGGAGTATTAGAGGTCAGCGACCCGGACCGCTTGCTTCAAAGCCTGGCCGAAGGGATTGGTCCGGCGAAAGCTTTCGGTTTTGGGCTTTTGAGTTTGGCGAGGATTTGAAACCGCGACCATGGAGGGCCGCTCCCGAACGAGGAGTGGACCATGGACAGTTTATTGCAACTGACTCGCTTTCAGGACCGGCTCAGTTATCTGTATCTCGAAAAAGGACACATTGAGCAAGACCACAAGTCGATTGCGTACGTAACCGAGAACAAGCGCGTGCCCATCCCGGCCGCGGACTTGGCGCTCTTGATGTTGGGACCGGGGACCACGATCACTCACAAAGCCATCTGCAATCTGGCCGATTGCAATTGTACGGTGGTTTGGTGTGGCGAGGAGGGCGTCCGCTTCTATTGTCATGGACGGGGTGGGACGCATTTCTCGGCCAATTTGCTGCACCAGGCTGCTCTGGCCTGCAATCCTCGGTCACGGCGGCAGGTTGTACGGCGAATGTACGAGAAGCGGTTCGGCGAACCCATCGCGCCGGGGACGCCCATCCAGACAATTCGAGGCAAGGAAGGCCATCGCGTTCGCACCGCTTATCGAAAGTGGGCCGCCGAATACGGCTTGGAATGGAAAGGCCGCAACTACGACCCGCACAATTGGGGCGGTGGTGATGCATTGAACCGCGGTCTCTCGGCCGCCAGTGCGTGCTTGAACGGCATCGTTCAGGCCGGCGTGATCAGTGCAGGATACTCGCCAGCCCTCGGATTCATTCACACCGGTAAAATGTTGTCCTTCGTCTATGACATCGCGGACCTTTACAAAATCGACTTGATTGTGCCTTTGGTTTTTCGAACCGTCGCGGAGGGAGAACAGAACGTTGAGAGGCGCGTGCGCATGGCGTGCCGCGACCTGTTTCGTGAATTGCGTTTCTTGGAACGGCTTTTGCCAGATATTCGGGAGGTGCTCGATGGTCGTCATGATTCTGGAGAGGGTGCCAGCGAGTCTGCGAGGCGATCTGAGTCGCTGGATGATCGAACCGAAGGCCGGAATCTTCCTTGGCCGCATGACCGCTCGTATCCGGGATGAGCTTTGGAAGAAGGCGGTGAGTGGGCGGC
>JAADHY010000379.1 GCA_013151585.1 Planctomycetota bacterium | reverse complement strand
GCCGCTTGTCTGGTTTCGGCGGCAGGAGCCGGAGCGGTCGAAGTCCCCGGAGCCGGCTGCTCGGCTTCGGGCGGCGTCGCCGTCTCCACAGCGGCCGGCTCTGTCGTCGGGATTTCCGTCAGAGCGGCGCCGGTGGTCACCGTCTCGGGTTCCGCAGGCGGAGATTCCGGGGCCTGAGCAGGCTCGGGTGGGGCTTCGGCCGGCGCCGCTTCCTCGGTCGCCATCTCCTCGATCGTCAGCAGCACGTCGCCCACGCGGACGGTCTGACCTTCCGAGACATGCACTTTGGCCACGCGGCCGCCGTGAGGACACTCGATTTCCGCAACCGCCTTCTCCGTTTCCACCTCCAGCACGACCTGACCGGCTTCGATCTGATCGCCTTCGGCGACCATCAGCTCAGCCACGTCAGCCGTTTCCACACCTTCGGCTACTTGCGGCAGTTTGAATTCGATTGCCATGGTTCGCTACTCGATGTTGTGGGAAAAAGCGAGACAAGGAAGCCCCAAGGGAAAGGCCAAAAGCCGAAACGCGACAAAACACCGCTGCACTTCTCGGGCGTTCTCCCCTCCTCCTTGACTCTTGGACCTTCCGACTCCTTCTCTCACGCCGTTGCCGGATCCACTTTGTCCGGATCGATGCCCAGTTCGCGGATGACTTGCCCCAACCGGCTGCGCTCGAACGCGCCGTCGCGGGCCAAGGCGGTGAGCGTGGCCAGCACGATGGACTCGGCATCCACCTCGAAATGCCGTCGCAGTTGTTCCCGCGTGTCGCTGCGGCCAAAGCCGTCTGTTCCCAGGACCACGTACGTCCCCGGGACCCACTGTCGGATCTGATCCGGGACCAACCGCACGTTGTCCGAAGCGGCGACGAACGGGCCTTTCAGACCCTCCAACACGCGATGCAAGTAACTGCGCCGCGGTTCGGCGTCCGGGTGCAACCGGTTCCAGCGATCGGCGGCCCGCGCCTCACGACACAGTCGCAAATAGCTGGTCACGCTCCATACGTCGCACTGGACGCCGTACCGCTCCGCCAGAATCGTCCGCGCCCGCAGGACTTCCCGAAGGATCGGTCCGCTTCCCAAAAGTTGCGGCCGCGGCCCGTCGCTGGAGGCACCGGCAGCGCCGGAACCAGAGGCGGTCTGCTCCGCCCCGCTCAGCCGGTACATGCCTTGCAGCACGCCCTGTTCGCAGCCGGCCGGCATCGGCGGCATCGGATAACTCTCGTTGTAGACACTGATGTAGTAAAACGTGCATTCGTTGTCCACGTACATGCGCCGCAGTCCGTCCTGCAGAATCAGCGCCAGCTCGTACGCGTAGGCCGGATCGTAGGCCGAAATCGTCGGGACGGTCGTGGCCAAGAGCTGGCTGTGCCCGTCTTGATGCTGCAGGCCTTCGCCGGCCAGCGTCGTACGGCCGGAGGTGCCGCCGATCAGAAAGCCTTTGGTCCGCGCGTCCGCCGCCAGCCAGATCAGATCCCCGACCCGTTGGAATCCGAACATCGAATAGAAGATGTAGAAGGGAATCATCGGGACGCCCAAGTTCGCATAGGCCGTGCCGGCGGCAATGAACGACGACATCGCACCGGCCTCGTTGATTCCTTCTTCCAGAATCTGCCCGTCCTTGGCCTCCTTGTAGTACATCACCTGATCGGCATCCACCGGCTCGTACAACTGCCCTTTGCTGGAATAGATGCCGCATTGTTTGAAGAAGCCTTCCATGCCGAAGGTCCGGGCTTCGTCCGGGATGATCGGCACGATGCGTCGGCCGATCGCTTTGTCCTTGAGCAGTCCGCTGAGCAGACTGCTGAAGGCCATGGTCGTGGAGACTTCGCGGTCGCCGGTGCCTTCCAGGGCGCGAGCGAACATCTTGGAGTCCAGGCCGGGGACCTGCAGCCGTTCCTCGGCCGGACGTCGCTGAGGCACCCAGCCGCCGAGCCGTTCGCGGCACTTGCGCAGGTACTGCATCTCCGGGCTGTCTTCCGGCGGACGATAGAACGGCATCTTGTCGATGTCTTCGTCCGAAATCGGAATGCTGAACCGCGACCGAAACTCACGGAGCTCTTCCTCGTTGGCCTTCTTGACCTGATGAGCGATGTTGCGGCCTTCGCCGGCTTCGCCCAGCCCGTAGCCCTTGATCGTCTTGGCCAGGATGACCGTCGGCGAGCCGGTGTTCTCGACGGCCGCCTTGTACGCCGCGTAAACTTTCTCCGGATCGTGGCCGCCGCGACGCAGCTTGGTCAGTTGCTCGTCCGAAAGATGATCCACCAATTTCAGCAGCTTCGGCGAGATGCCAAAAAAGTGCTGTCGGATGTAGGCGCCATCTTCGACCACGTACTTTTGGTATTGACCGTCGACGACTTCATCCATCCGGTGGACGAGCAGCCCGTCTTCATCAGCCGCCAGGAGCGGGTCCCAATTGCTGCCCCAGATGACTTTGATCACGTTCCAGCCGGCTCCACGAAAGACCGTCTCCAACTCCTGGATGATCTTGCCGTTTCCCCGCACGGGCCCGTCCAACCGCTGCAGATTGCAGTTGACGACGAAGATCAGGTTATCCAGTTCCTCACGCGAAGCCAGCGAGATCGCCCCCAGCGTCTCCGGCTCATCGACTTCCCCGTCCCCCACGAAGCACCACACGTGCGACTTGCTGGTGTCCAGGATGCCGCGATGATGCAAATAGCGCAAAAACCGAGCCTGATAGATGGCCGTGATCGGCCCCAACCCCATTGAAACGGTCGGGAACTGCCAGAAGTCGGGCATCAGCCAGGGGTGCGGATACGACGAGAGCCCGACACCGCGAGGAATCTCGCGCCGGAAATGGTCCAAATGCTCGTCGGTCAGTCGGCCTTCCAGGTACGCGCGAGCGTAAACGCCCGGAGCAGCGTGCCCCTGGAAGTAGACGAAGTCGCCCGGATGATTCTCGGTGCGAGCGTGGAAGAAGTGGTTGAAGCCGATTTCATACAGGGTGGCACAGGAGGCGTACGTCGAAATATGTCCGCCCAAGCCCTCAAACCGCTTGTTCGCCCGGACGACCATGGCCATCGCGTTCCAGCGGACGATGCTTTTGATCCGCCGTTCGATCTCGCGGTTGCCGGGGAATCGCGGCTGCTCTTCGACCGGGATGGTGTTCACGTACGGCCGATTGGCGGTGAAGGGCAAAGTCACGCCGCGGAGGTACGCCCGCTCCTGCAAGGTCATCAGCAGGTGCCGCACCGTGTCGCGGCCGTACCGATGCAGGACGTCCTCCAACGAATCGAACCATTCCTGCAGCTCGTCTTCCGACAACTCCGGAACAAACTTGCTGGATGTTTCTTGGGTCATCGCGAAACACCTCATGAAGGGCAAAGATGGCAATGTCGGAGCGTAATCATTCCCCGGCTGGGAAGCAACGCACCCCCGTAGCCGATGCTCGCGGCATCGGCTATGGGATTGCGATGAGTCTCAAGCCGTCAACGGTTACGGCGAGACCAACCGGGCGCGTCGGCGGGGCCGTTAGCCATTGCGATCCCACTTTGCTCGTGTGTCGGGCTGATTCCCAGAATCGCGAAAATTGATAAACCGGATGCTATATCAACCAGACCAACGAAAGTCCGAAAACGAGAGGGATAACATTGTTTGCCCACTCGCCCCGCCGTGCACCTGTTGGGGAGACGGCGGGGTGCGGGCCCCCTCACCCGGCTCGCCCACGGCGAACGCTCCTTTCCCGAATGCGGGAGAGGAGCGGCGACTCGTGGCGCCGAAATCCTTTCTCGGGGGCCTGTGGAGCCCGCTTCGCTTGCCACCGTCGCAAGGCTGGCTGCGGATTTGCCATTTGAGGACGAGAATTGGTTCGAGCGGAGGTCATGTCGGTGCCGGAATGAATTGCAAAACCGAACGGCCTTTCGGTAGATCGAAGCACGCGATGACCGCCCCGTCTTCGAAACAGCACGTGTTGGGCTCCAGACGGAGTGGAGACGATACCGGCTGGAATCGCACGGTCCGGCCGGCAACGACGAGTGTCGGTGGCGTCGTGGCGTTTCCGGCCTGCGGGCCGGTGATCCGGACGGTGAACGCCGGACAGTGGTATGGCGCGTCGAAGACAATTCGGCGGCCATCGGCGGTCATCTGCGTCAATTGGCGCGCGGCCCAGTATCGAGCGATCTCGCTGAGTTTCATCCAAATCAGATTGTCATACCGGCTGTGCAACCGACGGACGACTTCTTTGAAAATCTTGAAGCCGATCTCTTCGCCGTTGAAGTAAATGCCCGGCCAGTGACAGACCAGGATGGCTGGCTCCCCCTTTCCGATCACATAAGGCAGGCGGCCGCCATTCAGGTCGGGCGTGATGAACCGATCGACCGAGCCGGGTGTCAGACCGTCCCAGCCACCAAACCAATCGCCGGTGCAGCCGATAATCGACACGACGCACCGCGGGTCGTCTGTGCCTAGGCCCGAAGCGTACTCGACGCGCGGCGCCACACTCCGTTCGTCCGTGAATAAGTGCCGGAAGTAATGGGGAATCTCGGTGCCGTAAACGTCACGGCAGGCTTGCAACGTTCCTTGGGCCAACGCCTCCCGCGATCGATTCCCGAAACCGCCGGGCGTGGTGATGCCTTCGCACGGCAAGCCAACGTTCTTCAAGATGCGCAACGCGTAGGCCATGTACTCGGCCAGCTCGTCCGCTGACTTGCCGACGCTCCACCCCCAGTTCTCCATGTAGTCTGCTGTGCGAGGCTCGTACGGCCGCCCCGTCCTTGTGTCGATCACCCAAGTGTGCGTGATCATTTCCGGATGGATGTCCCAGTTGGGCACGACCAGTTCGCGGACCAGTTTCAGACTTTCTTCCAGTTCGCGGCGTGTCCAGCCCGGCAACAGCCGATCGACCCAACCAACCAGCGCCGGACACGGGACGATGCTGTACTTGCCCTTCACGCCTTGCTCGGCGCACCAGTCGTGGAACTTACGGACGAAGTCGTCGGGAATTTCGCGAGGTAGTTTCCGCCAGTCCTGTTTGTACCGCTTCGGAAAGACCTCGGCGAACTGCGGAATGCCGAAGTAGGCCAGATTGACCAGGACGGTCGAGTCGTCGATGATGAAGCTGAGCGGCACGCGGTTCTGAGGGTTGAGAACCTGGACGCAGTCATCCTGACGTGGCCGCTGCCCGGGAGGTTGCGCCCGCAAGGCGGACACCTTTCCGGCCAGCGACGCAGCGGCCCACCCGGCCGCCGCCCGCTCCAGGAAAGCACGACGTGTCATTCTCGCCATCGCCGGTACTCCTTTTCGTGGTCACCGCGCGGCCTGTACGGCCTTCGGCACGGATTCGTCAGAGGCCGAAAAACAGTCGCTCAAATGCGGACGTAGATCTTGTGGTGATGAAGCCACAAACAGACCAGCCACAGCATCAACAAGACGGTGCACGCCTGCAAGATGGGTTGGTAGGCAAATTCGCTCGAAAAGAGGTAGTACCGGATGCCGTGGTCCCAACCGAAAAGAGCATCGATCGTTCCCAGGTGAATCTTGAGCATCCGAGCGACCCAGGGTTTCATCAGTTGGGCCATCATGTACATGGTAATCGAGTTCATTCCGACCACGATAAAGGGGAAGGACCATCGCTGTCGCTCCTTGATTTCGATGACCCAATAGAAAAAGGCGAGCAGCGCAAAGGCCCAACCGCCACTGAAGATTGTCCAACTGGGCGTCCAAATGCGTTTGACGACCGGACAGAGGCTCCAGCGCGCTCCCGTCCATTCGCGAATCGCGTCAGGCCAGATGTTCGTGTCGATCGCCAGTGCAAAGAGGAAGCAGCCGAAAGCGGCATACCAAAGCACCTCCAGTTTGCGACGCGGCGTCCATTCGCTCCTCAACAACCGTCCGGCCAGCACGCCGAGCAACATCGTGACGATGGAAGGCACGAAGTTCAGCGTCTGGTATCCGCCGCGGTTAATCCAAAAGCTTTGCCCTCGCCAAGGTTCTTCGTTTCGGGGGAACCAGTTCAACAACACGCGGTCTACAGCGGCCGCGGCGTTTGTGTGCTTATTCCAATGGGCGGCCAGTCCCGTGAACTGGCTAATCTCCTTTTCATCCAGTCCATGCTTTTCGGCCAAGTATTCCTTGATCGCGTTTCGCTCGGCGGGGGGAATTGTGTATTGATAAAAGAAGTACCAATAGCCTCCGAGGATCGCGACACAGGCCGCGATTTGAATCCA
>JAADHY010000542.1:4596-10795 GCA_013151585.1 Planctomycetota bacterium | reverse complement strand
GCGGCGGCCTTTCTTGGCTGTCTGCTCACCGCCACTCTGCCGGTGCTCCAGCGGCGGGCCCTCGTGTCGGCGGCCGATTTGGCTGTCGTGGAAGGACGCGGCGCCGACCGACCGCTTCGCTTGTACCAAGAAGCGGCTCGGGTGGATCCCCTTTCAGCGGTCCCGTATCGCCGAGCGGCCGAATTCTGTTTCGCGCGGTGGGCGGCAGCAGCAAAGTCGGCGGAAGCGGAGCGGCAGGAGGACCGGCTCGAGACGCTGTTTCGCCAAGCCGTCCAATTCATGAACGAAGCGATCCGTCGCAATCCCCTGGAGGCCGAGTCATACGCCACGCTGGCCGACTGGTATTTGGCGAAGTTCGAGCATACAAAGGATTCAGCCGATGCCGCGGTGGCGGATAGCTTTCTGGCAACGGCATGTGCACGGTATCCGAGCAATGTTCGGTATTGGGCTCGCCGAGCGGTGGCCGCCAATTTGGCCGGAAGACGGGATGACGCGAGACGATACGCGAAAGAGGCTCTGAGGCTCGATGCCATCAACCGCCACGCTGGTCACGTGGACAAGTTTTTGTCCCAAACCGTGCTGGGCCGGCTGCGGGAACTGGCCGAATGAGAAAACAAAGGGGCGTTCGGTCGAGCGGCTTGGCGACGACCGGACAGCTTCCGGCCACACGAAGCGGAACGCTCGAAGAACCCCCAAGGGGCCGCTTTTTGGCGTTTGGACAGGCAACTCGCCGTGACGCGGCGTCGCTGCAGCTCAGCCCCAGCCAAACCGGCCATTCCGTCTGGCCCCACCGTCTGGCCGACGCTGGCCGCATCGGCAGCAGGCGCAGGCTGCGGCTTCCATGAAGCCTGCGAAGACCACACCTTTCTGGAAGTCGCCGTCCGAGTCGACCGCCGCGGATTCTGTCGGGAACCGCAAGGTGGGCGGCGATCTACCCCCATCTCCGCTAACACATTGTGCCGCAAGAAGTTATGCCCTGCGAGCCGACGCACGGCGGTTTTCGACGGCGATTGCCACGGAGCTCGCTTGGCCGACGGCGATGTTGCGAGCCTTTCGCAGGCGTTTAACGGGGCCGACCAGGAATTTTTCGCACGACATGCGATTTCATCGTATGAAGAATGGGCTACAATGCGTGGACGGTGCGCTGAGCGGGCGCTGCCTGGTTGGCTCGCAGACGCTTCCCCTTCACGGTATCGTTGGCGGGGCCTGACGGCCGGACCAGCGGGTCGGCGTGCCGAGTCCATGTTGTGTGTTATGCAGGCTCAAGAGGATTGAGACGCAGGAGCGACGACTCGATGAGCAAGAAAGCGACGTCTGTTCTCGTGATTTCAGTCATCGGGATTTGTGCCGTGGGCTTCGTGGCTTGGTTGATTCGGTCCGGAGCCTCAGACCAATCGAAAAAGGAAGAGGTCAAAGTCGTCAGCCACGAAGAGGAGCACGAAGAAACCCCGAACGTGCCGGCCGGGGCTCCCAAACCGGCGAAGCATGGTCCCTATCCCAAGGTGGTCGTTGACAAAACCATCTACCGGTTCGGGGTGATGGAATACGGTCAGGAAGGCTCGCACCGGTTCGTGGTGCGGAACGAAGGGGAAGCTCCGCTGGAACTTTTCGCGGATCCCAACGAGACGACCTGTCAATGTACGGTCGGAAAGCTGAAAAAGACCCGCCTGATGCCCGGAGAGTCGACTGAGATCGAATTGAAATGGCACATTAAGACGGAGCCTTCCGTATTCTCGCACTCCGCATTGGTCCGGACCAACGATCCGAAAAAGACTCAATTCCGGCTTCGCATCATTGGCTGGGTCGGCGAGGCGATCGGTATCTTCCCAAGTGATACATGGAACTTCGGCACCATCGGCGACGAGACGGTCCAAACATGTAGCGGAATCGTCTATTCCGACCTGATCGACAATTTCAAAGTCGTCAAAGTCGAAACAACCAATCCGCTGCTTTCCGCCAAGTGGGAGAAACTGGAGCCTGCCGAGCTGGCCAAGATTCTCGGACGCGATAAGAGCCAGCCCGAGGCTCTGTTGGAAACGATAGATCCCGACGAGATCGCAGAGCTGAACAAAGAGGAGAAGTTTGATTTGGCGAATGTCAAACCGCCCCCGCCCAAATCGGGTTATCGCGTGACTTTGACTCTTCGGCCCGGGTCGCCCATCGGGCAGTTTCGCGAGGAGGTCAAAATTGTCACTGACGCTCGCGACGGCATCACGAAAAGTGTGTATCTGGAAGGATTCCGTCCCGGTCCCATCCAACTGATTGCCTCGGAGGGGCTCCATTGGTTGGCGGACCGCATGACGATCGCGATGGGCCGGTTCCGTGCGAGCGAGGGAAAAGTCGGTAAGTTTTCACTTTTTGTCGACGATGTCCCCGGCGGCCTCAAGCTGGAAGTTGTCGAAAAGACGCCCGCGATTGTGAAAGTGGAACTGAAACGCGACGAACGGTTCCACGCGCGG
This sequence comes from Planctomycetota bacterium, assembly GCA_013151585.1. Classification (GTDB taxonomy): domain Bacteria; phylum Planctomycetota; class Planctomycetia; order Planctomycetales; family Planctomycetaceae; genus JAADHY01. The sequence goes on along the minus strand of JAADHY010000542.1, from coordinate 8,336 downwards.
AAGCGAGTCCGTTACATCGGCCGCATTGAAGTTCCCCCCGGCGCCGAGCCGATGGCTTTGACGTCGCAACAGCCCGGCAAAATCGTGTTGAAAACGAATCACCCGGACGCGGAGACGATCCCCATCAAACTCGTGCTTGTCAGTTATTAGAGCCCAGCACCAGCCGAGCAACTCCCGCAGGCGGAAAGCAGTTTCGGCTGCTAGCGGACCGGCAGAGGCTCCGTCGCCGCCGTGAGAAGTTGGTTCCGGCCGGAGTGGTGGGAGTCGTCGAGCGCCCCTCCAACCGCACACATTTCCCCCTTGATGCAGCCACCGTCGGTGTATCAAAATGCTCGCGCATTTCATTGCCTAAGAACGATCAAGCAAAGGAATCGACTTGATGAAGGCCCTTTGGTTCCGAGCCGGTTTCGCCGTTCTGCTACTCGGCGGCGCATTGACAGTGTTGACCGGCTGTGAAAACGGCGTTAGATCAGAAACCCAGGCCACTCCCCCGCCCCCCTCGTCGCAGTCGTCTCAAGCGGCACCCGCCGGGCAGGCCGCGGTGGTCCGCGACGATTCGCCCAGTACCCCTACCAGTTCTGAACCTCGCGTGACGGAGCAAGAGCTGGCTGGTGGCACGATTGCTGGCGAGGCATCCGCGAATGCTCCGACGTCGGCATCCGGCGCTCGAACGCCGACGGCTTCGTCTTCGAAGCGATCCACTCTGGCAGGCGATCAGATGGCTCAGCTTCCCCATCCTGGGAATGGGGCGTCGGCTTCGACAACGTCTGGTCGCAACGTGCGTCCTCGGGAGCCGCTGTTAAAGGGCTGGAAGCGGCCGGCGGTCGCCATCGTCCTCACTGGCGAACAGCACGGCTATTTCGAGCCGTGTGGATGCACCGAGCATCAACTGGGAGGAATGGCGCGCCGCGCCGATCTGTTCCGCATCCTGCGCGAAGAGAGGAAATGGCCGGTCTTTGGATTGGACCTGGGCGGTATGATCAAGCGGAACCGCCAGCAAAGCCAACTGAAATTTCAAACGCTCCTGGCCGCCCATCGCGAGCTGGGCTATCAAGCGATGGCCCTGGGGCCTGAAGAACTTCGTTTCGATCCGTACTACCTGTTGTCTCAGCATCAAGTCGATCCGGACCATCCGGAACGGTCGCTGGCCTTCCTCTCGGCCAACGTCGTGCTGCTGGGCACGCCCGATCTGGGGACACCGCTGCGGTCGAAATTGGTCCAGATCGGTGGCATCAAGGTCGCAGTGACCGCGGTTTTTGGTTTGAGTCTTAAGGCGAAGGTCCGCGCCGACGAACGTTCGGATGAGATCACCGTCGAAGACCCTCTGAAGGTTCTGCCTGATGTTTTGAGCGCTCTCGAAAAAAACAAACCCGATCTGCTCGTTTTGCTGTCGCACGCGAGTTTGGAGGAGTCTCGGACGTTCGCCCAGAGATTCCCGCAGATTGATCTGATCCTCAGCGCGGGCGGAGTGGAAGACCCATTGTCCGACAACCCCCGATTCGTCGGCGACACGATGATCGTCACCGTGGGGCGGAAGGCCAAGTACGCGGGGGTCGTTGGCTTTTATCCGGGCCAGAAGGACCACAAGCTGCGGTTCGAACTGGTGGCGTTGGATGACCAGCGATTCCAAGATTCGCCTCGCATGCGTCAATACATGCGGCTTTATCAGGAGCAACTGCGGGATTTGAAGCTGGCCGAGACGGAAGCTCAGAAACTGGCCGTCCAACCGCCGGGCGGGGCGAAGTTTGTCGGAGCTGAACGGTGCGGCGAGTGCCACACGCAAGCCTTCGAAGTGTGGGAATCGACGCCGCACTCGCACGCCTTCGAAAGCCTGATCCACGGGCGCGAGGGCGAAACGGACCCGATTCCGCGAATCTATGATCCGGAATGCTTGGCCTGTCACGTGGTCGGCTGGAAACCGCAGGATGTGGTCCCATACCGGGGCGGGTACGTCAGCCAAGAAAAGACCCCCCACTTGAAAAACGTGCAATGCGAGAATTGTCACGGGCCGGGTAGCCGTCACATCCAGCTCGCCGAAGAAGAGAACCTGAAAGCAGCACGACGGGAGATGCGTGTCACTTTGGAGACCGCCCGACAGAAACTCTGTTATGGCTGCCACGACCTCGACAACAGCCCCGGCTTCGATTTCGATGAGTACTGGCCGGAAATCGAACATAAAGGGCTCGACTGACCCGCAGGAGGAGTTTGCCCGCGGGCCTTGCGCACGTGACGCCGAGAGAGAGCCTTCCGCTCGAAGTGACCGCCCTGCGTCCCTGCGACAGCGAGAAGTCTTGATGCAGTATGAAGTCGAAGTCAAATACCCGCTGGAAACGAACGGTGGCATCGAGCGGCTGCACGCAATCCGGCTCGAGTTGGACCGCTTGGGCGCGGAAAAGATCGCTGAACGAGCTCAAACCGACACCTATTTTGCTCATCCCGCCCGCGACTTCGCCGAAACGGACGAGGCCCTCCGCGTTCGATCTCAACCGGGCAGTCTCACGATCACTTACAAAGGGCCTCGCGTCGATGCGCTCACGAAAACCCGGGAAGAAATTCAGGTCTCGGTGGTCCCAACGGATCAGTCTCAACGAGACATCCACCGCTTGTTGCAGGCGCTGGGATTCCGACCGGTGCGAGACGTCATCAAGCGACGCGAAGTTTTCCGACTCTTGTGGGAAGGCCGCAAGCTGACGGTCTGTCTGGACGAGGTCGAAGGGTTGGGCCGCTTCATCGAAATCGAAACCCTTGCCGACGAGTCTCAACGAAACGTCGCCCGCGACTCGGTCCTCCGATTGGCCAAGGCGCTCGGCCTTCACCATTCGGAGCGCCGCTCTTATCTCCAACTGCTTCTGGAGAAAACGTGATGTTCCTTCTCCCTCGCGCTTAGGAAAGCAGGCCGCAAGAGAGCCGGATGAAGGGACTACTGGCCGAGCTGCTTGCGACAGCCCTTTTGCCGAAAAGGAAGTGGGTCTGGGGAATCCGGCCTATCGGCTCCTGTCTGAGACGGCAATTGCCGAGGAACCAGCCGGACCGCCGACCCAACCAGCGTGACAAAGCTCGGCAAAGATGCTACAAGCAAAGTAACCGCTCACAGGTTGAGACGCCACGCAGTCCCGTGGCCGATGCTGAGGCCTTCGGTTTGCCGGCCAGAAGGCACAAGACGTTCAACAAGAGCTGGCCGCTTCTGCCACAGCCGCGTGACTGTCGCGCCGATCGACACGGTATCTTGCAATCAGTGAACGGTTCCGACGAAACAGTGCTTCGCTTCCGCCGGTGACAGTGGTCATGAAGGACGGCGAGGGCGGAGAGGAAGCGCACGCTGGGCTGACAGATCGGTTCGTCTGACCGACTGCAGCGATCCGCGATCCGTGTGATTCGACAAGGAGGTTTTCATGGGTGTCCCCCTCTCCCAAATGTGGGCGGTGACGCGCCATGTCCTGGCGTGTCGCCTGAAAGGGATGAGACGGTATCCGATCGTGTTGATGCTGGAGCCGCTGTTCCGTTGCAACTTGGCGTGCGCGGGCTGTGGAAAGATCCAATATCCCTCGGAGATCCTGCGGCAGGAACTTACCCCAGAGGAATGCTTTCAGGCCGTTGAGGAGTGTGGGGCGCCGATCGTGTCGATTCCTGGCGGCGAACCACTGCTGCACCCGCGGATCGACGAAATCGTCCGGGGCCTCGTCGCACGCAAGAAGTACGTCTATCTTTGCACGAATGCTTTGCTGCTGGAAAAGAACCTC
>JAADHY010000542.1:0-4578 GCA_013151585.1 Planctomycetota bacterium | reverse complement strand
GAGCAAGTATCTTGCTTTCTCCGTCCATCTGGATGGTCCGCGCGCGGTGCATGACGCGGCGGTCTGTCGGCCGGGCGTCTTTGATGTCGCTGTGCGAGCGATCCAGAAGGCTCGGCAGCGGGGGTTCCGCGTGACCGCCAACACGACGCTTTTTAACACCGCGGAGCCGCAAAGCTATCGCCAGTTCTTCGATGAGATGATGGACTTGGGCGTGGAAGGGATCACGATCTCGCCAGCGTACCCGTATGAAAAAGCGCCGGATCACGAACACTTCTTGCACGCAAACGAAACGATTCGCCTTTTCCGTGAGCTGCTCGATCACCCCCACCGCCGCTGGCGATTTAACCAATCGCCGTTGTTTCTGCAATTCCTGAAAGGAGAGTGGGACCTCGAGTGTACGCCGTGGGGTAATCCCACTTACAACATTTTCGGATGGCAGCGTCCGTGCTATCTGCTTCAAGAGGGGTATGCCGCGAGCTTCCAGGAGTTGCTGGAAGAAACCGACTGGTCGGCCTATGGCCGTGTGAGCGGTAACCCCCGTTGCGCCGACTGCATGATGCACTGCGGTTACGAACCATCTGCGGTGATCGCAACCTTTTGTTCCCTGCGGGGGTTCCTGGCGACCTTCGCTTTGGTGCTCCGCCAGTGGGGTCTCCCCTGCCCGGTGCCGAGATCGCCTACCGTGCGGGAGGACCGAAACGCCGGCGCGACGCCGAGGCCCCAGCCTGAGGCGGACGCGGCGTGAGTTCCCGCAGGCCGGTCGGATGATCTGGGCAGATCGTGACGGCCAGGAGGCCCGCGGAATCTGGTGACCTCTGGAAATGCGACCTCACTGGTGCGTATACTGAAGGCAGACGCGTCGGGAGTTGGATTGCAAAACCGGAGATTCTTGGCAAAGGAGTGGAAGCAATGAAACAACGACGGCTGAGTGGACTGATCGCATGCTGTGTAGTGGGACTGGTTTTGTTGACCTCGACCAGCTCGGCGGAGGCCTGCGGGTGCTATTCGGTGCCGTGCGTGTGCGGGCCGGCAGTCGTTTATCCTGTCCCGGCGCCGGTTTACGTCGCGGTTCCCGCGCCGGTAGTGGTGCCGGCTCCGGTGGTGGTGTACCAGCCAGTGGTCTATACCCCTCCAGTGGTGACGGCCCCAACCTACGTCGCCCCAGCCCCGGTTTATGCCCGCTCGCGGTTCCGTCCTCGGCGATTCGGGTATGAGTACAAGTACAAGGTGTATTCGGCCTACCGCGCCCGACCGATCTACGAGTACGAAGTGGACGTGCGGCGTCACCGTATCGAGATCGAAGAAGAATTCCGCTAAACTCGGGGACCGAAAGGGGCGGTCAACGCCCCAGAGGATTCAAGCAGGCCGGAACGGGGCAAGCACGCGCAGTGTCGAAAATTTCGGTCGCCGGATCGCTGAGCGAATCGATGCAAGATACAGTTCGGACCGCGCTGTGTTTGCCACGTTCCGGCGATTCCTTGCGCAGATCTGGTCGGTCTTGCGTGGCCAGGGTAGACAATTCGGGCTTGCGCGAGATGTGTGTCTTTACCTGTCTAGCTGGAACCGCTCCCCCTCTAATCAGGGCGTGAGCGAACGCGAGTCATCACCATGCACTACTGCTTGATTTTGTCGGCGTTGGCCGACTTTCGGGAAGTCGTCCAGGAGCTGACATCGAGAAAGCGAATTGTGCGGGCCATGTTGGCTGCCGTGGCGGCCATATCAGCGCTTCCTGTGGCCGGCGTTGTGGCGGCCGGACAGCGGCCAGCGAAGCAGCAAGTCTCCGGGCAAGCTGATTCTCCCGCGCCAGGCCACCACAAGGCCCGTCAACCGGTCCCGCTGAACGCCAAGAAGACGGTGCTGCTGGATAAGCCGGGCAACCGATTGTTGCTCAAGACGCAAGTGGTGCTGCGCGCAGGATTGCTCGAGATGTTGTGCTGTTTGAAGCACACGAAGGAGCACGAATCGATTCTGGCCCTGCCTGGACGCCAAAGCTTACGTGGTGCATGCGGGACTATTGGCTTTGGGCGCTCGTCCCGGTCGCCCCGTGCAATATGTCCCCGAATACCGTCCTCCTTCGGGGCAGCGTATCGACCTTTTTATCCGCTGGAGGGACAAGAAGGGCGTCGAGCATCGCGAAAGGGCCCAGCGCTGGGTTCGTTACGCAAGGTATCGGTTCCACGTGGCGAAGCTGAAGGCTCTTCCGCCAGAAGTCAAGTTACCAGAAGACAGCCCTCTGCGCTTCGACGCCCGCAACCAGGAACTGACCTGGTACGGTCCCATGACCAAGAAGGAGCGTGACGAACTGCTCGCGTTGACCGACGCCCCGGCCTTCCGCGACGCCATCAACCGCTTCTACCAGCAAAGTCTGCCGCGGGAAATGGACACGCACTGGGTCTTCGTCGGCAGCGGCTTTTACAAAGACCCGGAGACAGGCGAAAAGTACTATATGGCGGAAGGCGGCGACTTGATTTGTGTCGCGAATTTTCCTTCGGCGACCCTCGATGTCGCCATTCCCAGTACGTCTTCCGGAACCGAGAACTTGCTGTTCGAAGCTTACACGGAACGCATCCCGCCCGTCGGCACGGAGGTCCTGCTCGAGCTGATCCCTTCGAAAATCACCAAAAACCCCGACGCCCCCGGCAAGAAGGCCAGCTCCGACAAGCCCCGATGACGCTTGCAGCGGGCGCGGGGCGGATTTTCTGCGCAAAATCCTCCGAATCTTATTCCACTCTCGGCATTGTTAACCGGGGCAAGCTACACAAGCTTTTCTCGCCATGGCGCGTCTCTCTGTGAAATGAGCACACGCGTGCCAATCCCGATGACGCTCATCGACCGCTTTCGGCAGCTTCGGTTCCTTTCATAAATCCTCACCGCATCCCTGTTTTCTGGCCGATTCTATTGCGCACGGCTCAGTCTCTGTGCGCCAACTCGAGCCGCGTGGGACCGCGGAAGGCCGCGGTCTTTCCGATCACGTACCGCCCCGTCGGCTGGATGCAACTGCCTGCGAGCGGCATCGAGCGAACGCGTGGTGTGGAAACCCTTCAGGGAACAGCAGGGCATGTCACGAGGAAGCTGCAAGATCGCACGTCGTCGGAGTTCGTTCGGACGCAACCTATTCGCGATGCTCGTTTTGGCCGCCGCCTCGATGGTGATCCACATGAATGTGCAGCCGGAACCGGTCGGTGCGGGGACCCGGATGACCTCGTCTGCGTCCAGGCGGCCACGGCTGGTTGCGCCTGTCCCCCCGCCTCCTCCCACGGCGATGCCGATGGCCGCACCGTTGTCTGATCAGGCGGACGCGCCGGCGGACAAGTCCCCCAAAGCGGAAAAAGGGGATCGCCGGCAAGCGAACGTCTCCCCCACGTCATCTTCTGCTTCTTCTACGACCACGCGGGCCATGATCGCTACTCAGAGCGAAGTGCTGACCGGCCGCATGGCCATCCTGATGAACTTGCTGATGCTCGAAAAAAGTCAGCACGTTCTAGAAAGCGTGTCCGATTACACGGCCACGTTTTTCAAACAAGAACGGATCAACGGCGAGCTGACCGAGGGTCAATTGATGGAACTGAAAATGCGGCACCGGCCCTTTAGCATCTACATGAAATGGCTGACCGGCCACAAAGGGCGTCAGGTGTTGTATGTAGAAGGCCAAAACGAAAACAAGATGCTCGTCAAGTTCGGCGGCTGGAAAAGGCGGCTGCCCGCTTTGAAGCTGGACCCAAACAGCTCGCTGGCCATGGCCGAAGCCCGTTATCCCATCACCAAAGTGGGGATGCTGGAGCTGGTGCGCGAGGCCGTCCGGTATCGCCAGCAAGACCTGCAGAACCTCGACAAGTTGCGCTGCATCTTGACTCCCGACTATGACTTCGAAGGTTACCGCTGCTATGCCTTCACGGTCGAATACACGGATCCCCGTTACTCGAAAGTTTACCGCAAAAGCATCTTCCTGATTGATCAGAACACGTACCTGCCTGTCGCGGTCAAGAACTACACTTGGCCCGACCAAGTGGATCAGGTGGACGAGAAAGATCCGGATGGATCGACGTTGGTTGAGTTTTACGCTTACACGAACGTCCGTCTGAACCAGCGTCTGGCCGACAGCGAGTTCGACCGGAAGAACAAAAAATATCGGTTTTAATTCTGTTGTCAGCCCGGTGTCCGTCCGCTACGCCGAGTTGTTCACAGAGTGGGCCCCTGGCGCGTCTTGCCGGAAAGCAGAAATGCGGCGGACCGAACCGCAGTTTCCCGGCAACGAGAGAATACGGGCGAATCCATATCGGGAACGACCGGGGACGGGGCACGTGATGTCTCGTCCCGAAAACGGCCGGAATACTCACCAGTGGCCGCTGGGGCCGGACGGCGTGCGGATGGTGAAATCGGAGACCGCGGAACGGCCGCAGGCAGCTCCGCGGCAGCCTTCCTGGACGATCGCTTCTAGCGCGGCCATGAACTCTTCCCGTGTCCGCGCCTGCTGGAATCGGTTGCGGAGAAAGGCCCGCACTCCCATCGCTTTCAAGTGCCAGTGCCCGATCTTGCGAAACGTGATGATCGCTCGCTGAGTGCCCCGCAACTGCTCCA
>JAADHY010000484.1 GCA_013151585.1 Planctomycetota bacterium | reverse complement strand
CTATCAAGAGGGTGTGTTATGTTTACTCCATTCGAAGAGCTGGAGTATTTGGCGGAGTACCTGCCGGAGGAAGGTGAATCTGTCATCGTCACGCGGCGACACGGTGAGCTGGTTTGCGAGCCGTACCACCAGGAAGAGAAAAAGCCGGTGCTAGCCGATCCGGCGCTCTTGGGCCGCCTGATCCAAGCAAATGAACGGCTGAAGGCTGTCGCAGCGATCCCCCTTGTTGCCTCACTGCTCTTGGCTTATTGTGGCTGCGTAGCCGTCCACTATGTGATCGGCATCGGCTGGAGCGGTTGGTCGATCGACGTCGGCGTGATTCTGTTGGTCGGGTTGGCCTGCTGGAATTGGATTCGGGCTCGCCAGTCCCGTCTGTTCCGCCTGGTGATCCGCCCAATGCTGACTTGGCAGCTCCGGAAAAACCACGGCGACGCCTATACCCTGCTCGCAGAAGCGAGGTCTCGGCCGGAGCTACGTGTCTTGGTCAACGAACTGTGGCGGTGGATTGAAGATTGAGAAGATTTCCCCTTCTTTTGGGAGGACCGGTGTTCTCTTGGGCGGACAGAGTGTCCTGGAAGGACGCGGCCGCCACGGTTCGGCATTCGGGCTCCACTGGTCGCCTCACGCTCACCCTTTCCCGAAATCGTCTCGAATGGCCGGCTCACTCGTCCAATCTTTAGCTTTCGCTGTGACAAAGCAGTAGGCGTAAACCTTCGGGAGTGTCCGCTCGCCGCAGGTACGCGTTGGCTTGGTATCGGTCACGACCAAGCGCATGAAAACGGGAGGGGGCGACTCGGACCGATGATTCCCGCCGACCGGGAATTCACCAGCCTGAACCACACCCTCCTGGGCTCGGAGATGAAGCAGTTTTTTTGTTGGATCGAACTTTGCGTTTCGCTGGCCTTCGACGGCGTCCTGCGGCGCGATGCGTCATTTAGGAGTCGCCGGTCCCGCACAGCGGATCAAGTGGTCGTGATCGATGTAGACGACCTCTTGCGTCTCGTCGGTGTGCCGGAAGGGAACAGGCCAATCGGACCGGATGGTCTTGTCATAGTAAACAGTGCACTTGTAATGGCAGTGGTGGAGTCGGGCGGGGCCGACCATCGGATAAAATCGACACTCTTCTAACCGGTCGACGATCGGTTCCACGACGATCCGGACGTTGTCCAAGTTGGTTTCCGCCAGGAAGGCGAATCCACCGTTGCCCTTCTCCGGTAGGGCCCGAATGACCTCGTCATAGGACGGCGGATCGAGACAAAACAGGGGGGCATTCTCGCCTTCGACCGGGTCCAGGACCGGGACCTTGCCGTATCGTTCTTCCTCGTGCATCGTGTCTTCGATCAACTGGCTGTAGTAGGGGCTGACGGGAATCAACGGCGTCGTCCACCAGAACTTGGACCAGTCGATCGCCGTCAATAGAGCACCGTCAATGAGCAGTTTGCAGCCGCTCGCTGAGAATGTGAGCAAGAAAACCGCAGTGAGGAGGGTAATACGCTTCATCGGACGATTCCTTGGTTTCGAGTGTTGGCAGTCTGCACCGAGTCGTCCCCCCTGGGTTGTGTCGTGCGGATTGTGGAGCCGGCTTTCCGTCCTGTTCGGGCGGAAAACCGGCTCTCACCGTTTCCTCTTCCCATTACCAGTTCTCTGGGTTCAAGAACCACCACCACTTGTTGGTCCGAGGCCGGAAGTTGAGGTTCCAGTATCCGTCATCCCATTCCAGTTGCACCTGACGCCAGCCCAACGGAATCTGGGGATAGGGATAGAAGGGACCGATGTAGGGCCAGGCACTGGCGCTGTACTGTTTCGGGTAAGTCAGTTGAGCGTAGTTGGGATAGGCGGCATAAGCCGGCCACGCGTACTCAGGCAGCCGAGGCATGTTGTAGACGACGTGGGAGGCCCCACTTCCCGGATGCCCGTAAGCGGGCGGCGCCGCCGGAGCCGGCTGGGGGGCCGCGGCGACCATTTGAGCGCTTGGGAGAGCCGGGCCGGACGGAGCCGCCGAGGCCGACTGCAGACCGACCGGGGCGATCGGCAGAGGGACTGGAATCGCCGCCATGGGGCGTGCCGACTCCTTCATCTCTGTCGGAACAAATCCGCGTCGCGAGGCCACCATCGGGCCGCCAGGGAGATTGAGCCGGTTTTCGACGACCCGCACGCCGGGCACACGGGAAGCAATCTCCGCCGCCTGTTGAGCCTGAAGCGGCGACTCAACCGAACCCAGTAAGATGGCGGTCCCATTCTGATAGCGGACCGTAATGTTACAGCCCCGCAGGTCGATCTGCCGCAAAGCCGAAGCAATCTTCCGAGCGACTACCTGGGGCGCTTCCGAAGATGCCACCTGCATCGAAGTGGGATGGGCGGTTCCTTGACCCTGAGGGGACAGAAGCGACAACTCGTTCTTCACGGTCTTCACGCCCGCAACCTGCAAGACTCGCTCTGTGACCTTCCGCTTCTGTTCCGCTGAAGCGATCTTACCGTGAAGAGTCGCCACCCCATCCTTCACCTCAATTTCGATGTCGTAGCCGCTCAGACCGGCTTTCTTCAGAGCCGCGGCAATCCGCTCGGCAACGGCTTGGTTGTCATCCCGAGCGACCACTTCACGGCTAACCAGCCGAGGCTTGTTTGCCGCTTGGCTGGGAGCGGTCGGCTTTGGTCGCTGGGAAGCCTTCGCCAGCGATCGCTGCCGTTGCATCAGGACCAACCGGTTATCGACCGACTTGACGCCGGGAACGGACTTCGCGATCTCGGCCACTTTCGCCTTTTGCAGCGGATCGGCAATCGTCCCCGTGAGCTTGGCCACTCCGTCGCGAACTTCAACGTCAATGCCGCTGGTGCTCAGCTTGGCCTGTTTCAGCGCCCGAGCAATCTGGTTGGCGATCTCTCGATTGCTGGGCTGCTTGGCCAAAGCCTTCACGGCCAACTGATTCTTGACGACCTTCACGCCTGGCACCTGAGCCACAATCTGAGAAACTCGCTGCTTCTCCTCCGGCCCCTGGATCGAGCCTTTGACGGTGGCCACTCCGTCTTTGAAAATGACTTCCATCTCATAGCCGGTCAGTTTGGCCTGGCGGAGAGCAGCCGCAATCGCCTCAGCCACTTGCTGATTGGTCGGTTTGGCCGAATCTTTCTTCAGCGGAGTGGCGACCAGCTTCTCCAAGTTGCCTTTGAACACCGGTAGCTTCTTCGGCTTTCGTGAGTGTTTCTTCGTGGCCGGTTTGCTGCGGAACAGATGGGCGAAGTTTCGTACGCCCGTCCGCGACTTGGTGTCCTTTTGGGCGGGCACCTCAGCGGCCACCTGCTGGATCGTAGACGGCTCGGCCCCTCGCGGAACTTCGGTCGCCGACCGCATCGGCATCAACTTCGGCAGTGGCCGGGCTTGTCCGACGACCAGTTTGTTTTCCACCGAACAGCCCGCGCGAGTGCCTCAACCTGTTTCCGCTGCTGGACGGTCGCCACGGATCCGATCAACACGGCCGTGCCATCGCGGAATTGGACCTGAATGTCCGACCCTTTGAATCCGCCAGCCCTCAGCGCTTTGGCGATCCGTTCCGCCGCCACTTGATTGGGATTCGTTGCCGCAACTTGGTCGGAGGAACCGCGCGACAGCCCCAGCAACGAAAGCGGCCCGGCCATCGCCAAACCGGGAGCCACTCCAATAATCCCCAGCGTCAAAACCCACTTCCCGAACCTGCGCATCAAGTTTCTCCTTCTGCTTCCATTCCCTGGGGAACGATCCGCCAGAACTGCTCCCCCTTTTGCTTTTTTGCAGGTGACTGCCTTCCGAACCCTGCGAAGTCAAAACGCGCAGTGCTGGACCCACCGCATCCTCGCGCGGCGCGCGTCCAACCACCAGACCAGCCGGGTTTGACCGCGCTCGCCCCCTCCCGTAGCTGGTCTGCTGGTTGTATAGATCGGTCGAATTACTCCGGCTGGACAAACTATTCTGGTTGTTTCGAAAAAAATGAGCGAAGTTTTCCCGCTCCCGCACCAGACCCATGCTCTCTTGCCGCGTTTTCGTGGCGGCGGTCCTCGCGTGAGCGCAAAACGTCTGATGCTGATGGACCGGCCGGTGGCGACACTGCAGGCTCGCGTCTGCCGTTCACTTGGGTTGCGCGTCGTGCCTCATCAGGGGAAGGTGAGATGGATAAAACGAGGGTTCAGCGCAGAGAAAACAGTTGACGTGCATAGCGCAGTCCAGGTAAGTGCTCGGGCAGCAAAGGCTGGCGCAGCAAGCAGGATCGTTCGCCGCAACCCTTATGTTTGCGGTAGGTTACGGTACCAAGTCCAGCGCAGGGCGATGCAGGCAGCCGCGGTCACCGCTGCCCAAGCCGCCGCCGGGAGATGCCAGCGCCCTACAAGGTACATCGGAGCGAGATAAGCGCCCAGAATCGCCATTCCACCGAGAATTACGTTGACGAGGGCCAACCCGGGACGCTCGGCAGGCCGGGTCAGCTCCGCCGAAGAAAGCCCGCAATGAGCTCGGATCGGCCCCCAGTAACCGAAGGGACGCACTTGCCGGTAAAAGGCCACCAGCGTCGCTTCCTCGGTCTGTCGTCCGAACACAGTGCCGAGAAGACTGCCGACGACGGAACAGACGCAGATGGCAGGGAACGTAACGTACAACGGCCAACTGGTGGGCAGGAAGGGCACGGCAATGGCAGCAGCCAGCCCCGTCAAGGTCCCGACTGCGTAGCCCCAGCCACTGAATCGCCACCAATACCAGCGAAGCACGTTCGGAATGACAAAAGCGGCACCCAGCTCCATCATGATCCAACTGAAAATCTGGCCGATGGAGGCGACCGTCAATCCGATCAACGTGCCGACCACCACCACGAACAGAGTGGCCACGTAGCTGGCTCGCACCAACTGCTTGGCCGTCGCCCCCTGCCCGAAAAGCGGCTGCCACAAATCCCGGACGATGTAGGAGGCCGCGGAATTCACCGTGGCGCTGAAGGTCGACATGAAGGCGGCCAGCAGGCCCGCGATGACCAGTCCGCGCAGCCCGGGGGCCAGGAATCGCTTCAGCACGGCGGGCATCACCCGCTCGGCGTCCAAAGACACAACGGCTTGCGCCGTCTCGACCGTTTGGGCTGCCGAGTCAGTGACAGTGACTGAAGCGGCACCGGCTGGCGACGGGGAAAGGGGGCCATTGTCTGCAAAAAGCAAACCGGTGGCGGCCAGCAAAGCGATCCCCATGGCCATCGCCCACCGGACGACAAGAAAACCGCTCCACGCCGCCCCCAGTTTCGCGGCATCTCGTTCGTTTCGTGCCGCGAGGAACACTTGGAAGTCGTACATCTGTCCGGGTCCGCCCAAGTTCAGCAGTAGCCCTTTCACCACCCATACAATGACCAGGGCCCCAAAAAGGTGGTAACCGGCGTAACCAGCCGATTTCATTTCCGCGGTCACCGGAACCCGCCAGACCGGCAGAAGCGAGGTCCAGCCGTCTGGCAACGTCTCCGCCAGCAGTCGCGGTGAGACATTGGCATAGGCGATACCCGCAATGATCAAACTGGACACGGTCAGAATCAGGGTTTGGATGACGTTCGTGGCGACAACGCTGTAAAGGCCGCCGAGCAGCACATACAGGGTCGTAATCGCGAATACCCCCAGTCCGCATACCGTCGCCGCCTGGTCGGCCGGCAGTCCAAAGTCAATGAAGACCGAAGCGAACTTTCCAATCCCCTGAAAGGCATAGCCGACAAATGCGGTCAGTGTTACCACGGCCATCACCGTATAAGCCATGCGGGCCATGCGCCCGTCGGGGCCGTCTCCAAAGCGAGTCACCATCCATTCGGCTGCCGTCATCACCCCGGATCGTCGGACCCATTTCGCCATGTACGCCAGAAAGAACGCTCCCATCAGGAAGCCCCACATCCAGTGGTTCCACATCGACTTCATGCCGAATAGGTAAAGCAGCGTGACGATCCACATAGTCCCGGTGATGTCGAAGTTCGACACCGAGCCGGACATGGCCAGCGCCAGCCAGTGCATACTGTGACCGCCCAGGAAATAGCTGTCCAAGTCTCGAGCCGCGCGCCGCTGATACCAAAACCCGATCCCGATGACGGAAGCGAAATAAAGAACGATGACTGCGGGATCAACCCAAGAGGCGATGTCGGCTAATAAACTCATCGCGCAAGCTCTCAACCAACCGAAGGGACGACGACGGAGTCACGACGCGGTCAAGATAGATACAACAGGATTGTCTTTCAGCTTCGTTCGATTCGGACAGAAGCCCAAAGCGACCGCAGCATAACAGACGTTCGCCTCACCTCCAACCAGCCGGACCGAGTAACGTTTCGCCAGGCGGAGAGAGAACTGAGAACTGAGCGGTTGGTGTGAGTGTCGAAACGGCACTGGATGGACGGCGCACTTGGTCGTTTTGATCGCGCTGCAAGAGAACATTCTCATTTCCGGAAGCGCGAAAGCGTTGCGTTTGCGGGAACGCTCGCCTCCGGCCGGACTAATGAGTCCGGCGGTTTGCCTCGTCCAGCCAGCGGGATAGGGAAAAATGAGGGCCAGAAGCTCCCGGTCGTTCGAGGCCCATCAGCCCAGGCGGCTCACCGCAGCGTCCCGCAAACGCAAAGACGCGTGTCGGCCTCGCCAGACATCGGCGACATTGTGAGAGTTTTCCAAGGAACGTCGCTTCGCTTACTGGCTCAAGGCGGCCGCTCACTCGCGACGGAAATCCTGTCGTGCATCCTCGGTCTTCGATTGCCAAAAAACGGAGTTGACGGAGTTTTCATCGCGAGCTAGCTTTTTCACGGGCTTATTGGGAACGTGCCAGCGTGCCACCGATGTCGGCTTGTATCGATCGCTCGTTCATTCCGGCAGGCGTTCTGTCTTGGGCGGGCATTCGTTCTTTCGGCGACGCGCGGCAACCTAATAGCGCCGGGAGGGGGAACTGCGTCCTGTCTTTCAGAAAGCAGTGGTTTTCTGTTGTCCGCTCCGGACACCAGCGCGGCCTGCTCGACTTTCTCCTGCCCCTCCCTTACTCAGTCTCTTGGTAGGTTTCGCGTCTGAGGTATTCGTCTCATTGGGAAGGATGAGCTCCATGTCAGGTCGTCTGACGGGTTCCAGAAGCCGTCTCGGATGGGTGCAGCGCGTCTTGCTCGGTAAACCCCACAGCCGACGTCGCCGGGTTCGCGCGCCTGGGTCACATTCGCCTTGCGAGGTTCTTGAGGACAGAACGCTGTTAGCGACATTCGTCGTGAACAGTCTGGCCGACAGCGTCGCAGCGGACGGGAAAGTTACGTTGCGTGAGGCAGTTCAAGCCGCAAACACGAACACCGCCGTCGGCGATGCCGTTGCTGGGGCTGTAGATGGCGATAGAATCGTGTTCGATTCTGCGGTCTTCGGTGGGACCGGTGCGACGATCACACTCGACGTCTCGCTTCAAGATATTCGGATCACCGACGATCTGGAAATCGACGGACTGACCGGCTCGGGGGGCGGAGCAACGAAGGTCACATTGAGCGGTGGCGGCCACAGCCGCATTTTCCTCATCGATTCAGCCGGCGGACCGGGGACCAGCCAAACCGTCCGGTTGTTCGGGCTGACCTTCACCGACGGAGATGGGACGGGAAATACTTCGGCGTCGGATGGTGCGGGAGGGGCGTTGCTCATTTATTACGCCTCGCCAGTGACGCTGGATCGCGTGACGGTCACCGGGAACACGGCTTCGGCCTCTGGCGGCGGCATCTGGAACACCGGCACATTGACCGTGGTCAACAGCACGGTCTCGAACAACAGCGCCGGAGACGCTGGCGGGCTGTATAACGCCGGAGATGGAACGGCCACCATTACAAGCAGTACCTTTTCCGGCAATTCAGCGACGGATGCCTCGAGTATCGGCGGAGGCGCCATCGTGAACTCCGGCACGGCGGCACTGACCAATTCCACTCTCTCGGGCAACACGTCCGCCGCCAACGGAGGCGGACTATACGCCCGCTCGGGAACGTCGACACTCGACAGTTGCACCATTACGGATAACACCGCCCAATATGGCGGCGGGATTGGTCAAGACGTGGGTGTGATCAACATCCTCAATACAATCGTCGCCGAGAACACGGCCACGTCGGTCTATCCGGATGTTTTCGCAACGGTGACTAGCGGCGGCTACAATTTGGTTGGAGACGGAACAGGGGCAGCCGGGTTCACAGGGACTGCCGATCAAGTCGGCACGGCCGCCAGTCCCATCGATCCCAAACTCGGCGCCCTTCAACTCAATGGTGGTTTCACCGCTACCCATGCCTTGCAGGCCGGAAGTCCAGCCGCCGATGTAGGCGGAGGCACTCAGACAGTCGATCAACGCGGACAACCGCGACCGTCCGGGCAGGGACGGGATATCGGAGCTTACGAAGCGCAGACCCGGCCAACGGTCAACGGGACGGCCGGGAACGATCGGATCGTCGTCCAACCGCGCGCCAGTGATCCCACACAAATCGAAGTGGTGCGCAACGGCCAAATGGTCTTCGCCGAGACGGCGGCTTTCATCCAATCGTTGACGGTCAACGGCCTGGCTGGCGACGATACGTTGATCGGAAGCGCTTTGGCTGAGACATTGAGCGGAGGACCGGGAAACGACACCATCCATGCCCTCGGCGGCGATGACTCGGTGACGGGCGATGACGGAGATGACTACCTCCGTGGCTATTCGGGCAACGATTCACTCGACGGAGGAGTTGGTAACGATCGGCTCCTCGGTACTGACGGAAACGATGATCGGCGGCGACGGCGACGACACATTGCTCGGACAAACCGGTGCCGACAGCCTGTTCGGCGCGGCTGGGAATGACAGTCTGGTTGGCGGTTCGGGCAATGATTATCTCGATGGTCAGGGCAGCAGCTATGATACAGTTTGGGGCGGTCCGGGGGACGACACGCTCAAGGGCGGAACGGGCACCCGCGACCAATTGATCGAGCGAGGGAACGCGGACTACACATTGACCGACACGACTCTCAGCGGTCAGGGCAACGACGTCCTTTCCGGCTTCGAGCGGGCCTACTTGCGAGCAGGAAGCGGCAACAATACCCTCGATGCCTCCGCCTTCTCCGGCAGCGTGACACTGATCGGAGCCGCGGGCAACGATACGCTCATCGGCGGACTCGGCCGCGATCGTCTGATCGGAAACATCGGGAACGATTCGATGCTCGGCAGCGCCAGCCGAGACTCTCTGTACGGCAGCGCCGGACAAGACACGCTCAGCGGTCAGGGATCGAATGACATTCTCCGCGGCGGACCGGACAACGACCTCTTGTTCGGCGGGATCGGTATCGACAACCTAGGCGGCGGTCCTGGTCAGGATACGTTGAACGGCGGCACGGGCACCGATTTGTTGGTCGAAGCCATCGGGGCGGTCACCACGAACAAGCTCCAGGTCACCGATACCCAGCTCAGCGATCTGGGCAGCCCGGCCGAAGTCGATGACGTCGTGAGCATCGAACAGGCTCGGCTTTGGGGGAGCAACAGTTCGGATGTGCTCGACGCATCTGGTTTTTCCGGATCGGTCTGGCTGTATGGCTTTGGAGGCAACGACACGCTCATCGGTGGCTCCGGAGACGACTATCTAGACGGCGGAACGGGCGATGATGGCCTGAGCGGGTTGGGCGGAGCAGACACGCTGATCGGCGGGGCCGGAAGTGACGTTGCTCTCGGAGGTGACAACGACGACTCTTTGGTCGGCGGCGCCGGCAACGACACGCTCCTCGGGCTGGCCGGCGTCGATACGATCGACGCGGCCGACGGCGAAGCCGACACCGTCGCCAAAAGTGGAAACGGGACCAGCACGTCCACTGGCGAAACGCTCAATCTCGATCCAGGTTCCACCGACACCATCGACGAGGCCTTTAGCTATACGGACTCTTGGATCGACGGCTGGCCGTGATGACCGGCCTCGCCATGACCAGTGCACGACTGCCGACTGAAACCCCGCCTTTTCGAAAGGTCGGGTTTCTTTTTGGCTGGCCCGAGTTTCCCAGCATAGCAATCGAGGCCAGATGGACGCTCCGCCAGAGCATCGGCCGAGAACGCGCAACCGACGGGCGGCCGTCGGGCTGGAACAGCCCTCTAGCGCCAGACGCGGACTAGGCATTCGTCCCGGCCCAACGGCTCGACGTCGATCCGGACGTCCAGAAACATCCGGAGAATGTGGATGTGTGTCCGTGCGTGTTCGGTGAGCCGAAACGTCCGGAATGCACCACCAGTTCCTTGATAGGCTCCGATCCCCAGCGGCAGCAGCAGTTGATCGGCTAGGTATTCGCCGACCGGGACGTCCGAGTCCAGATAGCGTTTCGTTTGTTGCCAAGCGTTGCGGGCCACCTGCTCCGCTCGCAGCCCAATCCGGCCAGATTCCACAAAAACCTCTGTCAGTGCTTCTGACTCGACCTCAATGACGACCACGTTGCCCGGCCCCGGAGCGTCCCGCAGCAGCTCGATCGTGATCGCTGATCGGTCCCAGCCGGTCCGGCGGAGCAGCGTGTCCCGTTCGCGCTGGGCAATGTGCTCCGGCAGATTGGCCAACAGGATGCGGGCTCGGCAATGGCGGAGCTTACCGCGCTGGAGCAGTTCCAGCGGGGCAAGCGAGCCGGCCGGCTCCACCTCGGCCCTGAACCGACCGCCGCCCGCCGGATAAAACCCCGGCCGCTCCAGGTAAACTTTGACGTCGGGGCCCATGCGATTGACCAGCGGCAGATAGGTTTGGGCGACAAAATCGAACGGCGGGGCCCACGGGTTGTGCGTTCCGCCTTCGAAGGTCAGCCGCGATGGGCCTTCGGCCAGCATCAGTGCCGGCAAGATCGTCTGCAACACAAGTGTGGCGCTGCCGGCCGTGCCGATACGGAACTCGTACTGGCCGGGCCTCACCGTTCGCGGCTGAAACTCCAGCCGCTGCGATCCCAATTCCGCTCCCTTCACGTTGGCCTGCGAAATTTCGGCGGCTGCCCGGACAGCCGTCAAATGCTGGCGCCTCAGCCCCGGCTTTTTCCGGCCCGCCCGAATTCTCTCGACGACGACCGGCCGTCCCGTCACCAGCGACAGCGCCAGCGACGAGCGCAGAATCTGCCCGCCGCCTTCGCCATAGGATCCGTCGATCGTGAGCCAGCGACTCATGGATGACCGTGCATCAGAAGCCCCGTGCGATATGCATGGGCCGCCCCGAACAGAGAGCGCGAACTTACGCTCGAGCCGGACGCCATGCCCGAGTTCTGCACATCATCCTAGCACATCGGTCATCACGCGGGGATCGTCCGACGGGCCGATCAGACGCTGCTCAAGACCTTGGAATGGGTAGGAGAGGGAGTAGGGATCGAGCCCGAGCAGGTGCAAAATCGTTGCCTGCAGGTCTCGGACCGTGACGCGGTTCTCCGTCACGAAGTAGCCCAGCTCGTCGGTTTGGCCATACGTGATTCCTTTCTTGATGCCGGCGCCGGCCATCCAGATCGTGAAGCAATGAGGATGATGATCGCGTCCCAGGAAAGGCGAGCCATTCCGTTCTTCGTTGAGCGATGTCCGTCCGAATTCGCCGCTCCAAATCACCAATGTTTCGTCGAGCAATCCGCGCTGTTTCAAGTCCTGAAGCAGAGCGGCGATCGGTTGATCGATGTCGCGGCACTTTTTGGGCAGTCCCGTCATCAGGTCGTTGTTCTTGCTCGTGCCGTGCATGTCCCAGCCATAGTCGAATAACTGGACGAATCGCACGCCACTTTCGATCATGCGCCGGGCCAGCAGACAGTTGTTGGCGAACTTCTCTTTGCCGGGTTCCACGCCATACGCCTTCTGGATCGACTCCGGCTCGCGCGTGATGTCCATCACCTCGGGCACCGACACTTGCATCCGGAACGCCAGCTCGTACTGGTTGATTCGAGTCTGGATCTCAGGATCACCGAGCCGCTGGTATTCCAGTTCATTCAGCCGCTTCAGCGCCTCCAGGCTCCGGCGCCGGACCTCGCGTCCCACTCCTTTCGGGTTGCTGACAAACAGAATCGGCTCGCCCTGGGTGCGGCACTGGACACCTTGATAGACGGATGGCAAGAACCCGCTCCCCCAAAGGCTTTTTCCCCCGCTTGGATCCGTTCCGCCGCTGATCAGGACGACAAAGCCGGGAAGGTCCTGGTTCTCGGTACCCAGACCGTACAGGGTCCACGCTCCCATTGACGCTCCGCCGAAACGAGGCATGCCCGTATAGAGCAGCAACTGGGCCGGCGCGTGATTGAACTGGTCGGTCGTCATCGACTTGATGATCGCCACGTCGTCAACGCATTGACTGAAATGCGGCAGCAGCTCGCTCACCTCGGCGCCGCTTTCGCCGCATCGTTGGAATTTGTACGGCGTCCCCAGCATCTTAGGACGGCGCTTCTTCAGATCGATGAAGGCCAGCCGCTCCTTTTTCAGCACTTCCAGCAGCTCGTCCGGACACGGTTTCAGGTGATACTGGACCAGCTTCGGTTTGTAGTCGAACAGGTCCTGTTGGGGCGGCGACCCGGCCATATGCATGTAGATCACGTGCTTGGCTTTCGCCGGACGCGGTGGTCTCTTGGACGCCAGCGGGTTGATGGACCGATCGGGCTTTGCCTCGCCGGCCGCCTTCCGCTCGGTCCCGAACAGAGTCGACAGCGCGATCGCGCCCAGTCCCACAGTCGCTTCTTTCAAAAAGTAGCGGCGCGTTCGCATCTGTAGATGTTCCAGCGCGGGATGCATGAGCTTTCACCCTTTCGTCAATACGGCGTCCAGGTTGAGCAGGACGTTGGCAACGATCGTCCAAGCAGCCAGCTCGGCCGGGTCCCAGCCATCCGGCAGCGGCCCCAGCGGCTCGGTGGTCGTGGCCAAGGCCTCTTGCGGCCGGCCGCCGTAATGCTCTCGCTCTGACCGGTACAATCGCCGAAGAGCTGCGACCTCTTCGTCGGTTGGCGGACGACACAAACACAACCGCAAGGCGAACCGCAGCCGTTCTTCGATCGTCGTCCCCCCCTGCGAGACGATACGGCGCGCCAACGCCTGCGCTGCCTCGAAAAAGGTCGGATCATTCAGCGTGACAAAAGCCTGCAGCGGCGTGTTGGTCCGAGGCCGGCGGATCGTGCACATTTCGCGGCTCGGCATGTCGAAGGTGGCCAGCGACGGGTACGGGACCGTGCGTCGCCAGAAGGTGTACAAGGCTCGCCGGTACCGATCCTCGCCTTGGCTGGTCGGCCACTTTCGCTGCCCATTGAAGGCCGCTCGCCACAAGCCCGGAGGCTGGTAAGGATAAACCGACGGCCCCCCTCGTTTGCGGCTCAACAGCCCGCTCAGCGCGAGCGCCTGATCGCGAATCATCTCGGCCGGCAGACGGAACCGCGGCCCCCGCGCCAGCAGTCGGTTGTGCGGATCGCGCCGCAACAGCTCGGGCGTCACCCGCGAGGACTGCCGGTACGTCGCGGACGTGACTATCAGCTTCAGCAAACGTTTGATGTCCCAATCCTTCATGAACTCGACGGCCAGCCAATCGAGCAGCTCAGGATGAGTCGGCGGCTCACCCTGCGTCCCGAAGTCCTCTTCGGTTTCCACCAGCCCCCTTCCGAATAACTGCGCCCAGAAGCGGTTCACGGCCACTCGGGCTGTGAGCGGGTTGGAACGGTCGACAAGCCAAAGAGCCAGGCCGAGCCGGTTCAGCGGAGCCCCATTCGGAAACGGATGAAACCGGCTCAGAACTCCCGGTCCGACCGGCTCGCCGGGCGTCAAGAAGTTCCCTCGCTGGAACATACGAGTGGTGCGCCGCTGATCTGGAGGAAGCTCACGCATGATCGGCACAGTGGGGGGCTTGGGAGCGTTCTTCTGCAGACGAGTCCGCTCGGCCCGCAGCTCCGCCAATCGACGTCGGTCCGGATCGAGCGGACGCGGTTTCAGTTCCCATCGCGGATTCGGATATCCGTCCAACGACTCCTGCGAGATTAGCCGGCCTTTTCCGTCGAACAAAGAGACCTGCAAACCGGCCAGTCGTGTTCCCAGCTTGCCATCGGTCCGGTTCCAGACCACCACCCGCTCAACCGGCACGGCTTCGGCCAGTTCGACTTGCCACCACGGATTGTCCTCCCGGTTGGTGTGCGTAGTGGACTTGGCGGCGAAGTAGTCCCCGTCGGTGTTTCCGTCGATGGCTCGTTTGGCTTCGCCTTGGTAGGCTGTGCTGGATTGCCTGGCGACACCGGTCGGGGCGACATTCTTCCCGTCCGAAAAGACTTGCACTTCGGCCAGCGACAGAATCCGCTTCTTCCCGGGCAGATCAATGCGCACCCGCTTCGCGACAACCGGGCAGGACGGCCGACAACCGGCCCGGCCGCCTGTCCCGTCCTCTTCTTCCGTTGCTGCTTTTGTCGCTGCTGTTGTTGTCGCCTGCTGCCACCCGGTCGCATCTGAGGTTGGGCCCGCCGGAGCGGTCTGCTTCTGACGGACCTTCTCTTCTAGCGCTTCGATCTGCTGCGACAGCGCGGCCAGCCGTTTCTTGTGCCGCTTCAATGCGGCCACGTACTCCGGCGTTTCGACCGTCAACACAGGAAACTCGTCGGGCCGATCGGTGTCGGCCGTCTGATTGAAGATGGCGAAAACCTGATAGTATTCCTTCTGCGAAATCGGGTCGTATTTGTGGCTGTGGCATTTGGCACAGCCCATGGTCAATCCCATCCAAACCTGGATGGTCGTGTCGACTCGGTCGAAAACAGCCGCCACGCGGAACTCTTCGTCGTCGGTACCGCCTTCGGTGTTCGTCATGGTGTTGCGGTGGAAGCCGGTCGCGATCAGTTGGTCTTGGCTGGGTTGCGGCAAAAGGTCGCCAGCGATCTGCTCGATCGTAAACCGGTCGAACGGCAAGTTGCGGTTGAAGGCGTCGATCACCCAGTCGCGATACAGCCACATGTTGGGCCGAAGCGGATCGGAACCGTAGCCGCGGGAGTCGGCG
>JAADHY010000645.1 GCA_013151585.1 Planctomycetota bacterium | reverse complement strand
AGCCTTCCGAGTGCTGGAGGACGCCATCGTCCAGCGCGAGTCGGACATGGACGTGGCCGTGGTACTCGGAGTCGGCTTTCCCGATTTCCGGGGCGGCGTCGTCCGGTATGCCCGTGACCGCGGGTTGGGCCACGTTGTGCAGCGGTTGGAGGCGCTGGCGGAACGACACGGCGAACGGTTCGCTCCGAACGGGCTGCTTCGTCGACTGAGCGGAGCGGGGTCCCGGAGGGATTGAGTTTCCCATCCGGACAGCGACGGCCCCGAGTCGGATCACCGGCGATCGAAACAACTGCCAGCGCGGAAACGGACGCAGTCGGGCCAGGTGCCGCGAGTCGAGAAAGTCCACCCAGCCACCCCGGGTAGCAGGAATCAAGAAAGGATCGAAAGCATGTCAACGGCAACGGAAAAGAAAGTCGAACGAAAAGAATTCCAGTCCACGGGCAAAATGAAAGCCGTGATGGGCAAATATTTCACCGAGCTGACGCAAGGCCCGGAGCAGGGCAAGAAGACAGCATGGTGCACCAGCGTCGGGCCGGCCGAGCTGCTTCGGGCTCTTGGCTTTAATGTTTTCTTCCCGGAGAACCACGGGGCCATGCTGGGAGCCAGCCGCATGGCGACGGATCTGATCCCCTTGGCCAATGCCAAAGGCTTCTCGCCCGATATCTGCTCGTATCTCACCAGCGACATCGGCTCGTATCTGAAAGGCGAAAGCCCGCTGCAGAAAATGAAGCTTCCGGGACCGCCCAAAGCGGACGTTCTGGTCTTTAACACGAACCAATGCCGCGACGTGAAAGACTGGTTCCAGTTCTATGCGCGGGAGTGGGACGTGCCGTGCCTGGGCATCCACAGTCCGGTGGGCGAGCTGTCCGAGCCGATGATTGAAGACGTGGCCAAACAGACGGAGGCACTGGTCGAGCCTTTGGAGGAAGTGGCTGGCGTCAAACTCGACATCGACAAGCTGCGCGAAATCATCGACCTGTCGCGCCAATGCACCATGCTGTGGAAGCAAGTGCTGGAATCGGCGGCGCATCGGCCGGCGCCGATCACCTTCTTCGATGGAACGATTCAGATGGGCCCGGCCGTCGTGTTGCGGGGCACTCAGGATGCGGTCGACTACTACAAGCTGCTGGTCGACGAGCTCAATCAGCGCGTCGCCAACGACGAAGCCGCGGTCGAAGGCGAGCGCTTCCGCATCTACTGGGAAGGCATGCCGATCTGGGGCAAGCTGCGTGACCTCTCAACCCAGTTCATGCAGTTGCAGACGTGTGTCGTCGCGTCGACCTATTGCAACAGTTGGATCTTCGAGGACCTGGACCCGGCCGATCCGTTCCGCAGCATGGCGCGGGCGTACGGCAGCATCTTCATTTGCCGCAGCGACGACTTCAAAGAGCTGTACTTGCAGGAAATGTTCGAGAAGTTCCAGATCGATGGCATCGTCTATCACGACGCCAAAACGTGTCCGAACAATTCCAACTGCCGGTACCAGTTGCCGCAGCGGCTGGCCGAGCGGACCGGAAAGCCATACCTGATCATCAACGGCGACTTGAACGACCTGCGGCTTTATTCAGAAGAGCAGACGCGAACGAACATCGAAGCTTTTGTCGAACAACTGGCCGGCACGTAAGGACACGCCTGGCGGCGGGAAGTGTCGGAACGCCTTGAAAGCGAAGCCGACGGAACGTGATTCGGAACGATCGTTGGCGGAACAGACGAACCTTTTCTGCGATGAAATACTTCTGCGGGATTGATATCGGCGCATCGAGCACCAAGCTGGTCCTGATCGACGAAAACGGTCAGATTGTCGCTAAGTCAATTCGTCGGTCCGGTGTGAATTATGCCGAGGCGTCCGAGCGGTGTCTGGAAGAGGCTCTGTCGGCGGCTCAGGTCGATCGCAGTCAGATCGCCGCCTCGCTCTCGACCGGCTACGGTCGCGACAACGTGCCGTGGTCCGATGGCAAGCGCACCGAAATCGCTTGTCATGGCAAAGGGGCCTACCACTACGTCCGCGACCGCCTGACGGTCATTGATATCGGTGCCCAAGATAGCAAGCTGATCCATCTGGACGAGCAGGGCAACCGGATCAACTTCAAAATGAACCGCAAATGCGCGGCGGGAACGGGTGCCTTTCTGGAAGAGATTGCCTTGCGGCTCGACCTGCCTGTGGACCGACTGAACGGCTTGGCCGAAAACGCAACTAAGGACGTCTCGCTCGGCAGCTTCTGCACCGTTTTCGCCGCCACGGAGGTTTTGTCGTTGATTCGGCAAGGCGAGACGGTGGAGAACATCGCGAAAGGAGCGTTTCATTCAGTCGTGAAACGGATCATCGAGATGGGAGCGGCCGACGGTCAGTTGGTCATGACCGGAGGCGTGGCTGCGCACAATCCGCTTTTGGTCCAGATGGTCGGAAAAGCCTTTGGCCAAGATGTCTTCGTGCCGCCGCACGCTCAATTCGTCGGGGCTTTCGGCGCTGCTTTGTTCGCACGCGAAGAGAGCGAGGAGACGGGCTGACGCAACGGAAAAAAGCGAGGAAAGCAGTCCGTCATGGGTCGGACCTGCGCCGCTCCACCGGTCGGACGGGTGGCTGGGGTCGAACGAAGTGAGCCTCCAGGCCGCCCCTCCCGGCCGAGCCACCCGAAGCGATCGAAGGTTTTCGGTCCCATCTCGAGATAGACTCTTTGCGAACACCGCATCCGGTTCCCGCATGCCACGGGTCGATAGCGTCGGTTCCCGAGCCCGTGTTACAATGGCGCCGCGAAAAAGCTGACTCGCCGTTGCCACGCTGGGGGCGCGTCGGTTTCTGCACTTTCGGAGATGGTGTTCTGTTGGAGCGCGTTCTTGTTCACCTCCTGCTACTGTAACCACAACATTACGAAAGAGGGACGCGATCATGGGTAAGCGAATCCCTTTGACCGACCAGGAACGGGCAATCTATGAGTGGCAGATTTGGGTGCCGGGCTTTGGGGAGGCAGGGCAGGAGCGGCTAAAAGGCGCGTCGGTGTTGGTTTCGCGCGTCGGGGGGCTGGGCAGTGTGGTGGCGTACGAGCTGGCCGCGGCGGGCGTTGGTCGGCTCATCCTGGCGCACGCTGGCAACGTCAAGCCGAGCGATCTGAACCGTCAGTTGTTGATGACTCACGACTGGATCGGCAAGCCGCGCGTGGAATCCGCAGCGCGGCGGCTCCGAGAACTGAATCCCCGTCTGGAAATTGAAGCCGTTCCCGAAAACATCAACGAGCAGAACGCGGCCCGGCTGGTCGGTGAGGCAGACGTCGTGGTCGACTGCGCCCCCTTGTTCAACGAACGATTCGCGATGAACCGCGAAGCCGTCCGGCAGGGCAAGCCGCTGGTCGAGTGTGCCATGTACGATTTGGAAGCACAGGTCACGACCATCGTTCCCGGCCAAACCCCGTGTCTGGCATGCCTTTACCCGGAGAATCCACCGGCGTGGAAACGCCAGTTTCCGGTTTTCGGGGCAGTTTCCGGTACAATTGGGTGTGTGGGAGCGATGGAGGCGATCAAAGTGATCGCCGAGTTCGGAAAGACCTTGGCCGGCGAGTTGCTGGTTTGCGATTTGCGGGAAATGACTTTCCGCAAATGCAAGATTTTCCGCAACCGAGATTGTCCGGTTTGCGGGGGACGTTCGGAGCATCAGTGACGCCGGACCGCGCTCTCCCAGACAGGGCGACGACGCAGCGCGGTCCGCGTCGCGGGCGCCCGCCTTTGAATCACCTTTCGAGTTTAAGTCACGCTTCAAAAAAGAATCGCGAAATCATGAGTGGCAAACGTCAGGACATGGTGCGGAAGCCAGCTTCGAAGTTTCCGCATTTGCAGAAGAAGAAATTGCAGCGCGATGTCGCCAAAGGCATTCAGCAGCGTCAGCGCCGCAAGTAGAGTCAGTCCGCCGGCTTGCCGCGAGCCTTCAGCGTTCCGGGGCGAGCATGCCGGCAGGTAGTCCTTCTGCCGGCGTCTATCGCCGGCGAAAATGGGTCAGAGTGCGGAAAAGACATTTGGGAGCGTTGGTGCCGCGCCGCGTCCGTCAAGAAAGGAAAACGCAGGATGTACGACCGCCAGAAGTTGATCGGGCTCTTTCGGGAGCGAGCTCTTCAGTTTGGCGATTTCACTCTCGCCTCGGGGAAAAAGTCCAGCTACTACCTGGATGGCAAGCAGATCACGTTGCATTCGGAAGGATTGCGGCTGGTCAGCGAAGGGCTGCTGGAACTTTTGGACGACGTTGAGTTTGACGCGATCGGCGGGATGTCGATCGGGGCGGACCCGATCATCGGAGCGATGTTGGCCGTCGCAGCTTCTCGCGGTCGGTCACTGGATGGGTTCCTGGTGCGCAAAGAGCCGAAAGGACACGGGACGCAGCGATACATCGAAGGGCCTGTTCAACCGGGAGCGCGGGTTGTCATCGTCGAAGACGTCGTCACGACCGGAGGAAGCGCCTTGCGGGCTGTGGATCGAGCCGAAGAGTTCGGATGCCGCGTCGTGCACGTCGTGGGAATCGTGGATCGGATGGAAGGCGGCGCCGAGAATTTCGCTCGACGGAACTTGCCTTTCCGAGCCCTGCTGACGATCGAGGATTTCGGGATTACGCCGCCAAAGGCCTGATCGGCTTACGTTGACGCCATGGGAACAAGCGACGATCGGCCGCAATCGGCCGAGGCATCTGCGTCGCCGGACAAACACACAGCGCGACGAAGTTGGCACGTCCCCTTTTGGGCTGTTCTGAACCGGCGCCCGCTGTTGGCCTCCGTGTCCGGCTTCCTACTCAGCCTCGCTTTCCACTTGTTGCTCTTGCTGCTCTTGGCCTGCATCATGTTTCAAGCGGAGCCGAAGGTGTCGGAACTGGTCACCGTGGCCGAGTTCGCGGCGGACCAACCGGAGGTCGCCGAGCTGATCGTGACTCCTGACAGTGATCTGGAGATCCAGCTCAGCACCCCGGGCGAGCCGGACAAGCCCACCGCCGCACTTCGCGAGGCGCCGTGGGCGCGGGTGGACATCAACGTCAACGATCTCGCTCTCTCGATTCCCGAGCGGCTCTCGTCTGCAACCGGTCCGCCTATCAAACTCGGTTCCGATTTCGAAGGACGCACGGGGGCGGCGCGAGCGGCGTTGGTGGCTAGCCAAGGTGGCACGCCGGCCAGCGAAGCAGCCGTCAGCTCCGGCTTGGCCTGGCTGGCCAAACACCAGGACAGAGATGGCAGTTGGAGCTTCGACCATTGGCGACCGGCGTGCGGAAAAGACTGCACCGATCCGGGCGACTTGAAGGACTGCCGGGCCGGAGCCACGGCCATGGCGCTGCTGGCCTTTCTCGGCGCCGGCCAAACTCCAAAGCAGGGGTTTTACAAGAAGACGGTCGGCCGCGGTTTCGCTTATCTGATCAGGAACATGAAGACGGATCGCTTGCCCGTGCGGAGGTCCGGTCTTCGCAAGGGAGCGCCCTTGGGCGATTTGCGAGGCCATACGACGCGCAAAAACGCTCGCATGTACGCCCAAGGACTCGCCACGCTCGCCCTGTGCGAAGTTTATGCCATGACGCGGGAGGGGCGTTATCGTGGAGCGGCGCAGAGCGCCGTGAATTTCATCATCGATGCTCAAGACCCTGTCGGCGGGGGTTGGCGGTACGAGCCTCGCCAACCGGGCGATCTGTCTGTCACCGGCTGGCAATTGATGGCACTGACCAGCGCACGCATTGCCGGGCTAAAGGTTCCTGATTCGACACTCACGCTGGCCGGCAAGTTTTTGAACCACGTTCAGTCGGCTGGCGGCGCTTTCTACGGATACAGTTCCCCGAAGCGAACGGCTTCGATGACCGCTGTCGGTCTATTGTGCTGCATGTACCTGGGATGGACTCGCGAGCGGCGGCCTTTGCAGGACGGTGTGACGTTCCTGTCCAATCGCGGCCCCGCCGAAGACGAGATGTATTACAACTACTATGCGACTCAGGTTCTGCATCATTGGGGCGGAGAAAAGTGGAAGCGGTGGAACGAGGTCATGCGCGAACAGCTCATCAAGACGCAGGACCGCAAAGGCCACGCAACGGGAAGCTGGAAACCCCGGGACCGGCACGGCCATGTCGGCGGGCGTCTTTACATGACGAGTCTTTGCGTCATGACCCTTGAGGTCTATTACCGTCACTTGCCGCTCTATCAGCGAGATGTGATCCAGCAGGCCGGTTCTGTTGCCGGAGCCGCTGAATGACTTGACCCGGCTGCGAACAAGGCTTACCGTCATCGCCGAGATCGTTGCGTCGGTCATGCCGTCGCAGCAGGCAAAGCCGTTTTGCGTGTTGAGTGGGCTATCGCGTTTGTCCTAAAGGACATCGTTTGCGAGGAGAGGATCGAGCTATGGCAACGAAAGTGACTTGGATCGGACACGGGACGTTTCAAATCGAAACGGGCGGCAAGACGATCATCATCGATCCGTTCTTCAATGGGAACCCGGCGGCCGCAGTGAAAGAAGAGGACGTCTCGCCGGATGTGATCATCGTCACGCACGGGCACGGCGATCATGTGGGCGACACGGTCTCGATCGCCCAGCGGACCGGCGCCCTGGTGATTTCGAACTTCGAGATCACCGAGTGGCTGCAGAAGCAGGGCGTCTCGAACGTCCATCCGCTGCACATCGGCGGATCACACGCATTCGATTTCGGGCGAGTCAAACTGACGATCGCCCATCACGGCTCCATGCTTCCGGACGGATCCAACGGCGGCAATCCGTGCGGCGTGCTGCTGAAGCTGAGCGACGGAACGATCTACCACGCCGGCGACACCGGCCTGTTCTACGACATGAAAATGATCGGAGCGGAAGGGATTGAGCTGGCGACGCTCCCGATCGGCGACAATTTCACGATGGGGCCGGATGATGCCCTGCGCGCGGTGAAACTGATCGAGCCAAAACGCGTCATCCCGTCCCACTTCAGCACGTGGCCGCTGATCGAGCAAGACGTGGATGCTTGGGCGGCCCGGGTGAAAGCCGAGACCTCGGCCGTTCCCGTCGTGCTGAAACCGGGAGAATCCTGCGAACTGGGTTGAGCCGGCTTGCGGAGAAGATTGCGGGCGGGAGCAAGCCAGCACGCGCCCGCCCGCTCTCGCGCTCAATTGGTCGGGGATCAGGGCTGAGTTGGTCCGGCGCCTGCATCGTCGCTGTTGGGGACTTCCACCTGAACCTCATCCCCCACGACTCGGGTCGCGAAGGTGTCGATCCCCAGAGAGGAATCTCCGCAGTCGAGCCACTTGCCGCGCCGGATGCAGAATTTCCAGGCGTGCCACGGGCAGACGACGCTGCCGCCCTCGACGGTTCCACCCGCGAGTGACGCTCCTTGGTGCGGACACACATCGTCGATGGCCCAGTACTCTCCGTCGACGCAGAAAACGGCCACCAGGCGACCACCGACCGGAAAGGCGCGCCCTTCACCTTCCGGAATGTCACCAACTTTGGCAACGGTGTGAAATTGCCCCATCGAAAGTCCGTCCTTTCTTGCGCATCGGGCGTTGCCCGAATTTTTGCTCAAAGTGATATGGCGATCATTAATCACGGTGCCACGTTCAAACGTGGGCGGCGGCTACGGATCAGCTCTGATTCGTACGCACGCCGCACGGTTCGACTTTTGGCTTTCGACTTCGGGTCGAAAGCATGCACCTCGACCGTGATTCCTTCCAGACCGTTTTTCCACAAATAATGAGCCAGCGACTTGCGGTCGGAATGATCCAAATGCTTGGCCACTCGATGTCGTAAGTTCGACGACTCTCCGATGTACAAGTACCCGGTCTGATCCCGGAAAATATAGACACCAGGAGCGTCCGGGACCAGATCCGGATTCCTGGCGACCTCTGCCGCGGGGAAAGTCATCACGCGGCGCCCCCAATCCGCGATCCGCACAACCAGCTCCGGCCGCAACCGGCGAGCTTTGCGCAGTCCGAAAGCGGCTTTCCTCAACCGGTACGGCTCAACATCGGGCGCGACGGACCGAGCGACCCGGTCGAACTCGTCCCGCAGCCGCGGACAACACAAAACGCGGTCAATGGACAGTTGGTATGGCTCATCCCAAAAAATCTGCAACATAACAACGGAAGAAGAGTCCGCGTAGAAGTTGGGGACGCTTGGCCATTGATTGGAGCT
>JAADHY010000554.1 GCA_013151585.1 Planctomycetota bacterium | reverse complement strand
GGCGGGTTCTCGTCCGGACGGATGAGGTGGTGAGCGTTTCTAAGCTGGAGGACGTGATCGACTGATCCTGCAAGCCGGATGCTCCTCCACGCGGCGGTCACGAGTGCGTTTCTACGAGACCGACGGGTTGCAACTGAGTCGTTCCAATTGTTCGCGGACGTAGGCCAATCGGTCACTCGTCAGAGCATGGTTGGCGTTCCATGGCTGAGGGAAAAGGATGGCCTCGCCGCCGTGCTGCCGAAAGCGAGCGATGTTGTCATCCGAGTCATCGATAAGCACCACTCCGGGCTTCGCGCACAGGTACTTGGGCGGTCCAATCAGGAAGTCGCGGAACGCTGGCGAAAACTGCTTTTGTAGCCAAACCATTTTGCCGCTCAGGCAAGACGGCTGATTGGACGGGGACGATAGGATCGTGAATGGCGCGAACTCTTGCACCAGGCGGATCAGCTCATCCGCCCAAGGGTAGGGGCGAAGTTTCGCCCAGAAGTCTTCACCTCGCCGCGCGATGCGTCCCCAGAAATCGGCCGACGACATTCCAACGACCCGTGGCATGTCCCACACGCCGGGGGGCCAGCCCTCAAGCGCATCGAGTCGGCCGTGAAGTTGCAGGGCCGCCGACACAAAGTCGGACAGCACGCCATCCATATCGACAAAGATTCGATTGACTCCCACGACACCCCCTGAGTTCGTCACCTACCCAATCGATCCTTGCTGCTCCAACCCATCAGCTCCCGGCCGGGATTTGAAACCCAGTCTCGTCCGCCGATGCGCGGGGCGACGCCCGCGCGAGCCTCGTTTCCCATCCGCTGCGGTCACCTTGCAATCAGTGCGACCGCCCACAACAATGCGGTTCGGTGGGCCGCCGAAGACGCAGAGTCCTATGCTCGAGTTCCTCAGGAGTAGGGAACTCGACGTGCGACTTGGGATGGTAGTCATCATCTCGCCGCTTTACCACGGTTCGAGAGCCCACTGCGCGTGCAGAGCTGGTCCAGGACGCGCGCACGACGTCTTCCCCGTATCGAGGCCAGAACAGACAGGAGGGCCGTCCGATGCTTCACCAGAGTCCGTCCTACAGCATCACGATCCGACTTCGGTATCCCGACCGACCGGGGCTTTTGGGCAAAATCACCTCAGCGATTGGCGAGGTGGAAGGGCTGATCGGCGCGGTCGATATCGTCGACGTGCGCCAAGGACGCATCACACGAGACATCACGGTCAATGCGGCTAACGAGCAGCACGCGGAGCGAATTGTCAACCGATTGCGTCAACTCGAAGACGTCGAGGTGGTCAAGGTCTCGGACCGTACTTTTTTGATGCACCTGGGCGGGAAGCTGGAAGTGGTTTCCAAAGTCCCGGTCAAGACCCGCGACGACCTTTCGATGGCCTATACCCCAGGCGTGGCGCGCGTATGTCGGGCCATCCACGCGGACCCAGAAGCGTCGTTCAACCTCACAATTCGCCGAAACACAGTGGCCGTCGTTTCCGACGGCTCGGCCGTTTTGGGGCTGGGCAACATCGGCCCGAAGGCCGCCATGCCGGTTATGGAAGGCAAGGCGGTACTGTTCAAAGAGTTCGGCGGCGTTGATGCGTTCCCGATTTGCCTGGACACACAAGATGTCGACCGCATCGTCGAAACCTGCCAGTTCCTAGCTCCGACATTCGGCGGTATCAACTTGGAGGACATTTCCTCGCCGCGCTGTGTTGAGATCGAAGAGCGACTGACGGAGTTGGTCGACATCCCGGTCTTTCACGACGACCAGCACGGGACAGCGGTCGTGGTGCTCGCCGCGCTGATCAACGCGCTGAAACTCGTGGGCAAATCATTCGCCGACATCCGAGTTGCCGTCAGCGGTGCGGGAGCGGCTGGAATGGCCATTGCCAAACTGCTCAAGCAAGTCGGCGTGACCGAGATGATTCTCTGCGATCGTGTCGGAGCGATCTATCGCGGACGAACCGAACACATGAACTCCGTCAAACAGTGGCTGGCCGAGAACACCAACCCAAGCGGGCTGAAGGGGACGTTGAGCGACGCGGTTGCCGGAGCGGATGTGTTCATCGGCGTATCGGCTCCGAACGTGTTGACGGTGGACGACGTCAAACGCATGGCTCCGAACCGTATCGTTTTTGCCCTGGCCAATCCCGATCCGGAGATTCAGCCGGAAGAGGCCCGCGAGCACGTGGAGGTGATGGCTACCGGTCGGTCGGATTACCCGAACCAGATCAACAACGTGCTTTGCTTTCCTGGACTGTTTCGCGGTCTGCTCGACGTCCGGGCGCGCCGCGTGAACGATACAATGAAAATTGCCGCAGCCCGGGCGATCGCGGAGATCATTCCCGAGAATGATTTGATGCCGGACTATATTGTCCCGAGCGTCTTCGACCGCCGCGTCGCGACCGCGGTGGCCGACGCCGTGGCCCAAGCCGCTGCCGAAACGGGCGTCGCTCGCCGGCAGAAAAAGACCTAACGCGGCCCTTCGGACCGCAACACCCTGGCCGAACGCGCCGAGCGTTTGGCCGCGCTGACGGCAAATGGGCCGCCAAAGGCTGGCGCCTCCGGCTACGTCCATTCGACAATTCGTGTCTTACACAGGGATGATGTGCGGATGGTGTGCGGACCTTTGTGGGTCGCACCTGCCGGTTGCGACGGGCCCGAGACGACTGCCTACTGGCATGGCGAGACCCAGGCTGTGACACCCGGCAGGTGTCACCCATTTTGGTGGCGGCCGACAGGCCGCATTAGGGGGCGTCACAGAATAACGGGCTCATTTCGTAGGATAGACCTTCCTTTCCGGCACCTTTTTGACGGGCTGGAAAGCCGGTCGCACATCCCGCGCCGCGCAACTGATCCTTTGGCAGTTCCTTACCGCTCGTTGGAGTTGCCGGCAGCGAAGGACTGAAGCAGCTCGCGGAGTGGCGGCGCCGTGACTTGCTCAAGCGTCGTGAAAAAGAGTTGCACCCGTTCCTGGTCGTCCGAATGAGGGTGAATTTGCCGAGATTGACCTAACTTGGCGATCTGACCGAGCGTGATTTGGCCGCGGCGGCTGTGAAGCGTCAGGACGACGGCGCTGCGGCGTTTCGTATGCACCGTTGCCAGAACCGGACCGCCCGCCGGTCGGCGGAAAGTGACGACTTGCTTGTTCGTCCAATCGACTTCCGCATCCGGCAGCGTCTGTTCCAATAGCTCAAACAGCTTTTCCAACACCGCGACGTCCCAGGCGATCCGCTTGCCGCTGGGGAAGCCTTTGCGCAGCAAATGCCATTTACGGCCCAGCACTTTCCAGGGCATGAGGTCCTTCGGATCGAGCGGTTTGCGGCGGGTCCGGTCCAGGTACGAATCGCAGGCCTCTTTCAAGAACTGCCGGAAGGCTGGCGTGTCGATTTCCTGGAGCCAATGGACTTGTAGAACGACCTCCTGCCACGGACCGCGCCGGTTCTTGACCCGGACACGCGGCGAGCGGCCATAGATGGGCAGTTCGTCGATGTCGTCGACCGGCTTGAGCCCGAGCCGACTGCGCAGATCGTCCTGATCGAACCGGTGGCGTTGCACGCGGAACTTCAGCGTCAGTAGCCACTCGTCGCCCGTCAGCGCGTGCAGGAACCAACCGCCTTTCTTGTCGGGACCGGTGACTTCGACAACACTCCGGTTGTTCCAGTCGGTGCGGAACGCCTCGTCGTGCTGTTCGATGGCGTCGATCACCGCGGCCAACGCTTGCCCTTCCCAGCGACACGGCTGGCCATTAAAAGCCACTCGGTCGACCGTGTGCCAGCGCCGTCCATCGGTTTGCCACGGCATCTTGGCTTCGCGGCCGATTTGGCGCAGGTCCACGTCTCCCGCCCGTTTTTCCGTTTCCTTTTGCGGGTCGAAACTCGGACGCGGTGCATAAGGGCCATGCTCCAGCACCGGAGCCAGCATTTCGCCGGTGTAAGAGCGCATGGAGCCAGAGGCCGCCTCGCCGGACGGGCCAGGAGAACGAGCCCGTGGAGCGGCTTCACCCCGAGCTTGGGCCTGGGACGCCACGTCTTCCGGTGTCCCTTCGGCCACGATCCAGCCGCCGGCATCGCCCGCTTCCGGCCCCAGGTCGATCACCCAGTCGGCCGTTTTGATCACATCCAGGTTATGCTCGATGACAACGACCGTGTTGCCGCGATCGACCAGGCTGTTCAAGACCTTGAGCAGTTTGTCGATGTCGTCGAAGTGCAATCCGGTCGTCGGCTCATCCAGGATGTAAAGCGTCTTGCCCGTATTGGGCCGGGCCAGTTCCGCGGCCAGCTTCACCCGCTGCGCTTCGCCGCCGGAGAGGGTCGGCGCGGGCTGACCGAGCGTCAGGTAGTCCAAGCCGATTGCGCAGAGCACCGATAGCGGACCGCGGATTTTCGGGATGTTCTGGAACAGTTCCCGAGCCCGACCGATGGGCAAATCAAGAACGTCGGCAATGGAGTGACCGCGGTATTTGACAGCAAGCGTTTCGGCGTTGAACCGTTTGCCGCGGCACTGGTCACACTCGACCCACACGTCCGGCAGGAAGTGCATCTCGATGCATTTCTGGCCGTTGCCTTCGCAAGCCTCGCAGCGGCCCCCCGGTCGATTGAAGCTGAACCGGCCCGGTCGGTAGCCCCGCACTTTGGCGTCTGGCAGCCGAGCGAACAGGTCGCGGATGTGGTCGAACACGCCCGTGTACGTGCCCGGGTTCGACTTGGGGGTGGTACCGAGGGGCTGCTGGTCCACGATGATCACTTTGTTGATGTGCTCCAGTCCGCGCAGTTCCTGGAACGGCCCCGGTGTTTCGCCCGCGTGATGCAGCCGCCGGGCGACGGCGCGCGCCAGCGTTTCTTCGATCAGCGAGCTCTTGCCCGACCCGGAGACTCCGGTGACGCACGTGAGCGTGCCTAGCGGAATGCGCAGATCCACGTCACGCAGGTTGTGATGGCACGCGCCGATCAGTTCCAGCCAGCCGCCGCCCGGAGGCACCCAATCGGCCAGCTTCTTGCGGTCCTCGACCACACCCGATGGCATCCGTCGGTTGTTCGGAATCGGGATGGTACGACGCTGGGCCAGGTACTGTCCCGTGAGCGACTTGCTCCGCCGCGAGACTTGTTTCGGCGTGCCTTCGGCCACAACCGTGCCACCAAACCGGCCGGCTCCGGGGCCAAAATCGTACAGCCGGTCCGCGGCCTGGATCACTTCCCGGTCATGTTCGACCAACACCAGCGTGTTGCCCAGGTCGCGCAACTTGCGCAGCGCCGCCAACAACCGCGCGTTGTCGCGCGGATGCAGTCCAATGGTCGGCTCGTCAAGCACGTAAAGCACTCCGGTCAACGCTCGGCCCAATTGGCTCGCCAACTGAATCCGTTGCGTTTCGCCGCCGGAAAGGGAAGGCAGCGTTCGAGCCAGAGTCAGGTAGTGCAAACCGACGTCGACCAGAAAGGTCAGTCGGCTGGTGATTTCACGGAGTAGATCTTGACCGACTTTGCGTTCGTCGCCTTTGAGCCGGACTTGCCGAAAGAAGGTGAGGGTCTCGTCGAGTGGTCGTTCACAGACTTCTTGCAGCGTTTTGCCGCGGAACCGGACGTTGGCCGCGTCGGCCCGCAATCGGCTGCCGCCGCAAGTTGAACATGGCACCTCGCCCGCCAGTTCGGTCAGCTTGCGCCGATGCTCGTACGACAGCCGGGCCGCTTCTTCCGCCGCCGGATAGAGGCCCTTGTATTGGAAATGCGCGATGGGGCCCGCCCGGCGAGCGGGGACCGGTGCTGTTTTGCGAGCGGCACCGACTTCGTTCGCGCCTGCTTCGATCGGCTCTTCGGGCAACGCGATCCACTCGTCGCCGGCCCCGTACAAGATGACCCGTCGGTGCGCTGCCCTGAGTCGAGAAAACGGCACGTCCATCGGAATGTCGAAGTGTCGGCACAGGGCCGTCAGCATCCGCCGGAATAAGGGATTGGTGCGCGGATCGGGCCACGCGCTGACCGCCCCGTCGGCCAGCGAACGGTTCGGATGCGCGACCAGAGCCGCCAAGTTGGTCCCGTATTCGGTCCCGAGTCCCTCGCATGTCGGGCACCAGCCCAACGAG
The DNA here is from genome assembly GCA_013151585.1 of Planctomycetota bacterium. Lineage (GTDB taxonomy): Bacteria > Planctomycetota > Planctomycetia > Planctomycetales > Planctomycetaceae > JAADHY01. Next base: position 3,066 of record JAADHY010000554.1, on the reverse strand, counting down.
CTATTGAACGAAAAGTTGTGCGGCGTCAGCTCGTCGAAACTGCGTCCACACTTTTCGCATGCGGAGTACAAGCTGAAACGCCGGACGGTCCATTGTGGCTCGTTTCGACATCGCAGACAGCCACATGGAGCATGCCTTCGCCCATCTCGAGAGCCGCCTCGATCGAGTCGGCAATGCGCGACCGCGCTTTGGGCTGCACCGTGACGCGGTCGACTACCACTTCGACCTGGTGGCGACGACGTCGATCGATGGTTGGAACCTCGTCCAACCGGTAGGTCTGGCCATCCACGCGGACCCGCGCGAAACCCTGCTCCCGCAGCGAATCCCAAAGAGCCTCGTACGTCGATCCCGGCCGGAGCGTCTGCGGCGCCAGCAGCAACAGCCGCGTTCCCGCCGAAAAGCTCATCACGCGATCGATCACGTCGTCGGTGGTTTGAGCGTGCACGGGAATCTGGCAGCTCGGGCAATAGAGCGTACCCAATCGGGCGTACAAGACGCGCAGATAATCGTAGATTTCCGTGACCGTGCCGACCGTCGATCGCGGCGTGGTGCCGGTGTTTTTTTGTTCGATGGCGATGGCCGGCGATAGCCCTTCGATTCGCTCGACCCGCGGCTTCGGCATCTGCCCCAGGAATTGCCGGGCGTAGGCCGAGAGCGATTCGACGTACCGCCGCTGCCCTTCCGCATAGAGCGTGTCCATGGCCAGCGAGCTTTTGCCGCTGCCGCTAGGACCGCAAAAGACGCTGATCCGGTTGCGGGGGATCGTCACGTCGACGTTCTGCAAGTTGTGCTGAGCGGCTCCGGTGACGGCGATCTCCCGCAGGCCTGCCCGAGAGGGCTTCCGCCGGCGGGCAGTGCGGCGGCCAGCCAGGGACGAGTCGCTTTGTCCGTTTCCGCGTGCGCCCGTGGCCGCCGCAGAGGCGTCCGTTTCGTTTCGGGATTGTCCGGCGACTGCTTCCGTCGGTTCGAATCCGGGCAAAACCCGACACAACGCTTGGCCCGTGTACGATTCGGAGCACTGGGCCACAACCTCTGGCGGTCCTTCGACCACGATCCGGCCACCGTCGTCTCCGCCTTCAGGCCCCAGATCGATGATCCAATCGGCCGTCTTGATCACGTCCAGATTGTGTTCGATGACCAGAACGGTGTTGCCCGCGTCGACCAGACCGTGCAACACTTCCAACAGCTTTTCGATGTCGGCAAAGTGCAGCCCGGTCGTGGGCTCGTCGAGCAAATAGATCGTTCGGCCGGTCGATCGCTTGCCCAACTCGCGAGCCAGCTTGATGCGCTGCGCTTCGCCTCCGGAAAGTGTCGGCGACGGTTGGCCCAGTTTCAAATAGTCCAGGCCGACGTCGTGCAACGTCTGCAGCAGGCGCGCGACCTTCGGGATGTTCCGGAAATGCTCCAACGCCTGCTGGACGTCCATCTCGAGCACTTCCGCGATGTTCTTGCCGCCGAAACAGACCTCGAGCGTCTCGTGGTTGAACCGTCGGCCTTCGCACACCGGACAGGTCACCCAGATGTCGGCCAAAAAGTCCATTTCCAGCTTGTTCGCCCCGTAGCCTTCGCAAGCTTCGCAGCGTCCGCCCGGCACGTTGAAGCTGAACCGCCCCGGCCGATAGCCTCGCATCCGCGACTGCGGCAGCTTGGCAAACAAGGCCCGAATCTCATCGAACAGCTTCACGTACGTCGCGGGATTCGACCGTGGTGTCCGCCCGATGGGTGACTGGTCAATGTCGATCGCTTTGTCGATATGCTCGAGCCCTTGCACCCGTCGATGCCGTCCCGGCTCGCCCTTGCCGTTGTTGACCTCCCGGTTCAGCACTTGCCACAGGATGTCGTTGATCAGGGAGCTTTTGCCCGACCCGCTGACGCCGGTCACGCAGACGAACGCCTCGAGCGGAATCGACACGTCGATGTTCTTCAGGTTGTTGTGCTGAGCCCCCTCGATCCGCAACCGCTTGCGGCCGATCTTGCGGCGCTTCAGCGGAACCGCGATGCGTCGACGGCCCGACAGATACTGACCGGTGACGCTCTGACGACACCGCTTGATCGCCGCCAGCGACCCGGTCGCGACGATCCGGCCGCCCCGAATCCCCGGCCCCGGGCCGAAATCGACGATGTGGTCAGCGGTCCGCATCGTTTCTTCATCATGTTCAACCACGATCACCGTGTTGCCCTGATCGCGCAGCCGGCACAAGCTATCGAGCAGCAAGCGGTTATCGCGAGGATGCAGCCCGATGGAAGGCTCATCCAGGATGTAGACCACTCCGACCAAACCGCAACCGATTTGGCCCGCCAGACGGATTCGTTGGCTCTCACCGCCGGAGAGCGTCGGCGCGGCCCGGTCGAGTGTCAGGTAATCCAGCCCACACTGGAGCAAGAAGCCCAAACGGCCGCGAATCTCTTTCAAGACCTCCGCGGCAATCAGTTGGCCAGTCGCATCCAAATCCAGCGCTTCGAAGAACTCGGACGCCTCCTGAATGCTCAGCCGGCAGACCTCCGGCAATGTGAGCCGCATCGACTTGCCGCGTCGGGCGAATCGTTCGCTGGCCGACGTGATCGTCACACTGCGCGCCTGTGCGTTCAGTCGGCTGCCGCCACACTCCGAGCACGGCAGGAACCGCATGAACTTCTCGAGCTGCCGGCGGCGCATGGAGTTCCGCGTCTTGCGGTAGCTATCCAGCAACTGCGGGATCAGCCCCGAATAGGTTCCGCCATGTTTCCACACGCCGCCGCGATACCGCCACTCGAAGGTAATGTGCCGGTCACCGGTTCCATAGAGGAACAGCCGCCGGGCTTCCTCCGGCAGATGCTTCCAGGGCGAACGGAGCAACGTGTCGGGTGGCAACCCCAGATCGCGTTCGATCGCTTTGGCCGCGCCGACAAAAATGTGCCGCCGCCACCGACCGATCTTGCTCAACGGTCCCAGCAATGCGATCGCTCCGCGCCAGATCGACTTCTTCGGGTCCGTGACCAACGCCTCGACGTCAAAATCGTGCCGCCACCCCAGGCCGTTGCATTCCAGACACATCCCTTGGGGACTGTTGAAGCTGAAGAGCTGCG
>JAADHY010000165.1 GCA_013151585.1 Planctomycetota bacterium | reverse complement strand
TCGAATAGTAGCCTGTTCCGCAGGCGCCCGCTCCGGCCTCAGCCGTTTGGACCGCCCCCCAAGCGACAACAGCCGCCACAATCGACGCAAGCAAAAGTAACCGTTTCATCGTAGGTCTCCTTCCTCCTCCGGACATTCCCCACCGGCTCATGCCCGCGGGATTCTTGTCAACACACAGAGCGGTTGGCGAAGCGGCACGGAATCAGCTCCGATTTCGCACACCCGGTTCCGCGTCCGGTTGCGGAACAGCGGGCCGGGGAGCGGGTGGGGCTGACGCGGACGATGCTCGCCTTCGCAGCTCTTCCCGTTCGATCCGCACGTCCGCCGGCGCTTCCACTCCGAGACGGACTCGTCGTCGTCCCACGTGCACTACGCGTACGCGAATCTCGTCGCCGATGTAAACCTCTTCGTTTTCCCGGCGCTTCAAGATCAACATGGGACCGTCCTCCTCACAAGACCGCATTCCGGCCCCGATTCGTGACCGGCACCGTGCTTGGTCACCATCGCGACCGACGCCGTCAGCCGCCAATTTCGTTTCCGTCAAGCGAACCCGGCTCGCAAGACTTTTCCGTCGTACCGCCTCCGGCGTTTAACTGTTAGATGCCGGGGAGGACGCCGTTCTTCCGCTCGACGTGCAACTTTGCCCAGAAAAAGGCGATGAACGGCAGGCAAGCTTCGGATTTCTGACATCGATGGCGATTCATCGATGCCGGGAATCGCTTCGCCAAGCTCATCTTGCGGCAATCCGAAAGTGGTCGGGCCAGATAAAAGCCATTGGTCGGCAGACAGGACACCGAGTGGTAATCGGCCTCCACTCCTCTTTTTCGAGGAACAGGGGCGAGAGTGGCTGTCAGCAAGAAGCAGACAGAGACCGAGACAGTCGCGGAAGCGGCGCGTGATGTCACGATTCGGTTCGCGTAGAGTGTGCCACTCGATCAGATAGTCCCCGTCATTGACCAATTGGCCAACGGGAGCGAGCGGACGACAAGCTCTGCCGGACCCTCGGTCGGTGGGAGCACCGATCGACTGGCTTGAAGGAAAGGCGGTCTGTTCGTGCAGAGCCGGGTCGCCCCCTTGCCGCACCCTGTCTGGAAAGGTCGCAGTGCGATATACTGACGGCGTTTCGTCGGCGGGCCGAAAGGGGCTTGAAATCGTTTCGGAGGACGAGGACCGGCCTTGGGAGGCTGACGTTCTAGAGGTGGACCGCTCCGGTCAAGCGGCCACGGATCGCAGAGGCACTGGTTTTCGCGGGGCAAAACAAGGGAAATGAACTCGAAAATGAGAGTACTGGTCGTCGGACAAGGGGGACGCGAACACGCGCTGGTTTGGAAGTTGGCTCAGTCGCCGCGCGTCGAGCAGGTGTTTTGTGCTCCGGGGAACGCCGGAACGGCCCAGGATGGCATCAACGTCGATATCGCCAGCGGCGACATCGAACGGCTAGTCAAGTTTGCGCAATCTGAGAAGATCGACCTAACGGTCGTCGGCCCGGAAGCTCCTTTGGTGGCGGGCATTGTCGATGCTTTCCGCGGGGCCGGGCTGCGCATTTTTGGACCGACTCGGGCGGCCGCCGAGCTGGAGGGCAGCAAGGTTTTTGCGAAGGAGCTGATGCGAAAGGCCAACGTGCCGACCGCCGAATTCTGCGTGTTTGACAACGTGGAGGCGGCCATCCGGTATGTCGACTGCCGCGAGGAAGAAACGTTGGTGGTCAAGGCCGACGGGTTGGCGGCAGGCAAAGGCGTGACGGTCTGCTCGACCAAGGAGGAGGCGAAGGACGCGATTCGCACCGTGATGGTGGAAAAGAAATTCGGCGAGGCTGGCAACCGCGTCGTGATCGAGGAGTGCCTGGTCGGGCAGGAGGCGAGCATTCTGGCGATCGTGGACGGCACAACCATCGTCCCGCTTGCGCCCTCCCAAGATCACAAGCGGGCGTACGACAACGATCGGGGGCCGAACACGGGCGGCATGGGCGCTTACAGTCCCGCTCCGCTGATTACGCCCGAATTGATGGACCAGATCATCGAGAAAATTCTGGTGCCCACAGTTCATGCCATGCGGTCCCAGGGGCGAATTTATCAGGGCTGTCTTTATGCCGGGTTGATGATCACCAATCAGGGGCCGAAAGTGCTGGAGTTCAACGTGCGGTTCGGCGACCCGGAGGCCCAGCCGGTGCTGATGCGACTGAAGTCGGATCTGGCCCAGATGTTGTGGGCGGCTGCCGAGGGGCGTCTGAATGACATCCAGCCGCCGCGGTGGGACGAACGGGCGGCGGTGTGCGTGGTGATGGCCGCTGAGGGGTATCCCGGCTCCTACCGCAAAGGCGACGTGATTCGCGGCCTTGAGGATGCCGCGCAGTTGGAAGACGTCCAGGTTTTCCACGCCGGAACCCTGAAACAAGGCGACCAGATCGTGACCAACGGCGGCCGCGTCTTGGGCGTGACGGCTCTGGGTGAGACCATTCCGCAGGCGAAACTGCGTGCTTATCAGGGCGTTAAGTGCATCCGTTGGGACGGGGCTTGGTGCCGCAAAGACATCTCGGATAAGGCTCGACTTCAGTTGGAACAGCTCGAACAATCGGAGGGCTGAGCGAAAAAAAGCCTGGGCAGCTCGGAAAAACGCCGCTAACATTTGGTCGGGACGAGCTTTCTGAAGCGGCTACTGGTTCGAGCAGCGGAAAAGTCACGGCCATGATGTGTCACTACTGCCAACACGGCGAAACGAAAGTGGTCGACTCACGCGAGACCGAGCCGTTCGTCGTGCGCCGCCGGCGGGAGTGTTTGCAGTGCGGCCGGCGATTCACGACGTACGAAAAAATTGAGGAGTCTCCGGTCAAGGTCATCAAGAAGGATGGCTCGCGAGTCCCATTCGACCGGGAAAAGATTCGGATTGGGCTAGAAAAGGCGTGTTACAAACGCCCCATCAGCGAGGATCAGATCGAGGCGATCGTCAGCCAGATCGAGATCGATATCTATGACAATTTCGAGCGGGAAGTGCCTTCCGAATACATCGGCGAGCGGGTTTGCAAGGCGCTGAAAGAAGTCGATCAGGTGGCTTACGTGCGGTTCGCGTCGGTGTATCGCGAATTCAAAGACGTGAACGATTTCGTGGAAGAACTTGGGCCGATTCTTCGAGCAGCGCGGCGACGCTGATCAGGCCAAGCTGGCCGTCGAAGTTTCTTGCTTTTCGCCCCGTCGCTCGCGCCGGCTGACTTCCATTTGGAGGATCGCCTGTCGGGCTCTCTCCGGTCGCTTCGCTCATGCAAGCGTTAAACGCAAAGCGGTCTTGACCACAGAGTCCGGGCCCCGGCTGGCAAACACATGCACCTGAAGCGTCATCAACGGGGGACTCAACGGACTTGACGGGAACCTTTGGCGCACGCGTCGGGAGAGTGTGGCCGGATTCGTGATCAAGGGCTGCGGAGCAATTCCAGCAGGTCGCCGATTTGCCGGTGAACGGGACCCGTCTGCCGCACAACCAGCGCTTGCAGCAAGGAAAAGTAACGGATGCTGCCGGGACCGCCGCTCGATTGCCAGCTTTCGGGCGCGATGGTCGATTCAATGAGTTCGATGAGTTGTCGGGCGCGGGCTTCGTCGGCTGGGCCGCGCAATCGTTCGGACTGGCGGCCACGTGGTCTGGCCGATCGCCCAAGCCGGCTTCGTTCCGCTTCGGACTTCCGCAGCCTCCGCAGGAGCTGATCGCGGTAAGACTTCATGCGAGCCTGCAGCGCCGCGCGCATCTGCCGTTTCCTTTTCGCGGATAGCTTCTCGCACCGATCCAACGCCGCGTATATGACGGCAAGCTGCGGAACGATCTGGTCCGGCGGCCCCGGGCGACGTTTGGCCGAAGCCCGCATCACATGAAGGTAAGCTTCTTGCAGTTCGACAACGTTCCCGCGCCCATGTCTTGGCTGGTCACCGCCAACCGTTGGCGTCGTCAGTGCGACCGTAAGGGCGATCGCCAAACAATTCGCAAGATTATGCCCCATGTTCCACCTCCGCGTCGCCGGTCTCAGCAGCCAGCCCAAAAGGTTCGTTTTGGAGGCCGCTCGTGGTGCAGTTTATGCTTCATGCGAAAACATCTGCAACATCGGCAGAAGTCACGGTAACCCGACCCGCCTACATGGGGCTCTGTTTTTGCGTATTTGTTCGATCAAGTCCCCGCCGATGCACCGGCGGACTGTCACAGTTTTTTCGAATGAGTGATACGACCGACAGGTGAGTGGGCCAAGCAATTGGCGTTTCTCTCGCTCGGTCGGCGAGCTCGCTTCGGCGGGATTTCGATGGATAATCCGAGATGATCGCGTCGAGTCTGCACCCACCTTTTTTCAACAGGCGGGCTTGAATTTGCGCGGTGTCGGCCTGGATAATCGCGGCTTACGACGCACCGGAGGGCGGCCGATCGGGTTAGGCGTCGGTTGACTGGGTCAGGCGAAATCTCAATTCAGGAGGACGAAAACAGAAATGGCAGAACCTGTTTCGGTAGAACCGCAGTTGGCTGAGAATCCGGCTCCCGTGCCGGGGCGGTTGATGTCGCTGGATGCGCTTCGCGGTTTCGACATGTTCTGGATCGTCGGGGGAGCGGAGTTTGCCCGAGCGGTGGCCAAAGCCATCGACGCTGGCTGGGGCGAATGGGTGATGCAGCGGACAGAACACCCTCGGTGGAACGGCTACGAGCCCTGGGATCAGATTTTTCCCCTGTTCATGTTCATCGTTGGCGTGGCGGTTCCCTACTCGCTGACGCGGCGGATGGAGCGGGGCGAAAGCCGGTCGGCCTTGTACTGGCGCGTGATCCGACGCGGTTTGATGCTGGTTTTCCTCGGCATGATTTTCAACGGCCTGCTCTTGTTGGATTTTGCCAATCAGCGATATCCAAGCGTTCTCGGACGGATCGGCCTGACCTACATGTTTGCGACGCTCATCGCCATGAATGTGCGCGTCCGCGGGCTGATCGTCTCAACCGTGAGCATTCTGATCGGCTATTGGGCGATCATGAAGTTCGTTCCCGTGCCTGGTTACGGAGCCGGAGATTGGACACCGGGACACACGCTGTGCGGATACCTGGACCGCTTGCTGCTGCCCGGCGTGCTCTACGAAAAGGTGCGGGACCCGGAAGGCATTTTGTCGACCTTGCCGGCCATCGCGACGGTGCTGACCGGGATCCTGGCCGGCCACTGGCTGCGGCGGACTGATGTCAGCGGGCAGAAAAAGGCGGCCGGACTGGCCGTGGCAGGCGTCGTCGGCGTTGTTTTGGGCAAATTGCTCGATCCCGTCTTCCCCATCAACAAGAACCTTTGGACGAGTTCGTTCGTGCTGTTTACCTCCGGCTGGAGCGCGTTGCTGCTCTCGGTGTTCTACTTGGTGATCGACGTGTGGCAATACCGCCGGTGGGCGTTCTTCTTCGTCGTGATCGGGATGAACGCGATCACAATTTACATGCTGTGCGAGTTCGTGGATTTCCAGGGCATTTTCGACGTCGTGTTTGCCCGAGCGTCCGACAAGGTCCATCCTGCACTGCTTGCGTCGGGAGAGGTTCTGACGGGTTGGGCTTTGTTGTATTGGATGTATTGTCGGAAGATATTCTTGAAAGTGTAGAAGGCACGGCCAGCTCACCGCGTGCGGTTACATCAGGTTCGGGGCTAACAATCCCAGATCGGGATTGACTCAAACCGCTTTGCACGGCATGATTTGCGCCCCTTGCGGGAGTTGAAAGGCGTCGCCGGGGGGCGGGATTGGGTGGTTTGCTGTCAATTGCCGAGAAGCTCCCCGAGATGTCGGATCAAAACGCGGCCGGATGCCGCGAAATGTCGGATGCAAGAAGGGATTCGGTGCTGCGATGTCGTATGACCTGATCGACGTGGTCCAGCGGCTCGGACGGCCGCGCATTTTGGTGCTCGGCGACTTGATCTTGGACCGCTACGTGTGGGGCAATGCGGAGCGGATCAGCCAAGAGGCACCAGTGATCCTGCTCCGCGAAGACCGCCAGGAAATCCGACTAGGAGGCGCGGCCAACGTGGCCAACATGCTCCGCGGGCTGGAAGCGGACGTCACGCTGGCGGGTGCCATCGGTGCGGACCCCGATGGGGCCGAGCTGCGACGGACGCTGGAAACGGCCGGGGTCGATTGCCGAGCTATTATCGAAGACGCAGATCGTCCGACGACCGTCAAGACCCGGTTGATCGGTCGGGCTCAGAACCGCCATCCCCACCAGATGATGCGCATCGAT
>JAADHY010000243.1 GCA_013151585.1 Planctomycetota bacterium | reverse complement strand
AAGTACTTCCGTTTCCGCTCGACCAGTTCCCGGGCAGCCGCTTCCAACTCTTCGCGTAGGTCGGCTCGGACCGCCGAAGGTAATTGCAACAACAAAGAGCGAACGGCCGAGTCGGTGTCCGCCAGGGCGGCTCGTTGGTCGTCGTATTCGAACAAAGCGTACTGGGCTTCTTCAATCGCTTGACGTCGTTCTCGTACTCGGCGGCGATACTTCGCCAAATCGGGCAAAGCCGCTCGCTGCTTGCGCAGCATCATGCCGATCGTACCCGTTAAACCGACGCTTTGAACTTTCGCCCGAGCTTGCTCGAACTGCTTTCGGAGCGTGTCCCGGGTCTTCTGCACTTGCGTCAGCTCGGCCTCGACCGAAGCGACCCGCTGAGCGGTTTGATGAGCGGCCTCGGCCAGCTTGCGATTCTCGTCGGCGAAGGGTTTAAGCAGCGGATGCGTGGCCTGGGCTTCGTGGCGAGCCGCTTGCACAGCCTCTTGAGTCTGCTCGGCGCGCCTTTTCCGGACGAACTCAGCAAGTCGATCATGCTCCTTCTGGGCCAAGGCCAGCTCCAGGGTGCTTAGGTCCCTTTTCAGCCGGCTCCAGTCGGCCGCCTCTTCCGCGTCGTATTTAGCCAATTCGGCCTTGAGGGCTTCCGCTTCTTGCTGGATCAGTTCCTGACGGGCCAGCCATTCCGTCCGACGTGCCTCAGAGAGGACAGGAGATTCATCGGCCGGTGGCGGGCTCTGTAGATTCTTGGCAATCTCGTCCAACCGGCTCGGCAGACTTTCCAGCAGGTCGCGAATCTCTTTGCGTCGAGCCGCTCGGCCGGCAATCTCTGCTTCTGTTTTCGCCAAGGCCGTTTTAATCTCGTTTAGTCGAAGTTCGCGCTGGGTCAGCTCGCGTTCCAAATCGGACAGCGCCGACGATGGCAAAGCCGCCGGTTTGGCTCCTTGAAGTTGCTCAATCCTCTCTCGAATCGCCGCTACGCGCTGCTCCACCGTCGCGACATCTCGCTGAAACCGTCTCGCTTCAGCCGCCAGCTCTCTGGCCTGTTCCAAATGCTGGATCGCCTGGTCATACAACGCCAAGGCGGCCTTCTTCACGTCTTCGGCCAGGTCCTTCTGTGATTCGACTTTCGCCCGCCGGCTTTTGACTTGCTCCAGCGTCAGCCGCTCCGTCCGTCCGGCTCGATTCAGGGAGCTTTTGGACGGTTCCGCGCCAAACGAAGCCCCCGAGGACGCCACTCCAAACAGGCCGGCCAGCAAAGCGACGCCAAGAAAGCGTCGAGACAAACGGAAAGCCATCACCGTCTTCTCCGTGATTTCCCTACTTCTGCTTGCACAGACCGGTCAACCCACGCATTCCGGAACGAGCGCACACAAAGCGCCGCCGGAGCGAGGCAAATGCGCTGTGAGCGAATCGGCTTTTATGAGGACCTCGCAGCAACTCCCGGGCAACTCAAAGACCTGCATGGCCCGTGTTCGGCTCGTTCCGGCTGACAAGCCTACGAAGGGGGCGTCAAAGAATGACGTGCCCTTTTTGCAGGATGGATATTCCTGTCTGTCGCCTTTTTGACAGGCTAGAAATCCCATCCTCCATCCCGAGCCGCGCAACTCATTTTCTGACGCTTCCGAACAATGCGAACGGGACATGACGGGGCTCAATCCAGCAACAGCAAGACCATCGTGAAATAGATCACCACGCCGATCAAGTCCGACAGGGAAGCGATCATCGGATTTGACATGAAGGCCGGATCCATGCCCAGCCGTTTGATAAGCAAAGGCAGCATAGACCCGTTGACGGCTTCCAAGACGACCACCACAAACACACTGAGACCGACAATCATCGCATTGTACGGAGAGACCAGCAAGCAGGCGGTCAGGAACGCCAGGAGCATCAGTCCGGTCCCGAGCAACAGACCCACCTTTAGTTCACGGGCCGCCACCCGCCACGCGTCTTCTTCTTTGAGCCTTCCCAGGGCCAAACTGCGGATGACCAACGCCGCCGATTGGGAACCGGTGTTGCCGCCTGTCGCCAAAACCAGCGGCATGAAAAAAGTCAGCCATACATATTTCTTGGCCACCGACTCGTAGCTCTTGACGACGGCAGCCGTCACGGAGGCGGCACCGAGCAGGATGACCAGCCAGATGCCGCGCTTCCAAGCGATCGTTGCCAGATCGGTTTCCAAATAGCTGTCTTCCAACGGCTCCATGCCGCCGGCGCGGTGCGCATCTTCGGTGGCTTCCTCTTGCACCACGTCGAGCACGTCGTCGTGCGTCACGATGCCGACCAGCCGGTTTTGACTATCCACCACGGGTATGGCCAGGAAGTCGTACCGCGCCAGCTCTTGTGCGACGTATTCCTGATCATCGTCGACCCGCACGGAGATCACGTCGCGGTGCATGATTTCCGACAATTGTCGTTGCGGCCGAGCCAGAATCAGTTCGCGCAGTGAGACCAGTCCGCGCAGGTGTCGGTCCTCGTCCAGAATGTAAACGTAGTAAATTGTTTCTGAATCGGGAGCCTGTTGCCGCAGCCGATCCAAGGCCTCGGCGACGGTAATGTTTTCCGGCAGCGACGCGTATTCCGTGGTCATGATCGACCCGGCGCTGTCCTCCGGAAAAGAGAGAAGCTTCCGGATGTCGCTGCGTTCGGCCTGGGCGATGAGCGGCATCAAGTCCTCGACGACTTCGGGGTCCAGCCGCTCCAGCAGGTCCACGCGGTCGTCCGGCGCCATCGCTTCGATCAAGTCGGAAAGATGCTGGCGGTCCACCGAACGGACCAGGTTCTCCTGCACCGGCAGACTGAAGAAGCCGAAGATTTCCGCCTGGCGTTCGAAGTCGCAGTGCCTCAAGACTCGCCAGACATCTTCCGGCGGCAGTCCCTCCAGCACTTCCGCCACAACCGCCGGGTGCAACGCTCGGCAAAACTCGCGCAGCCCCTGCGTGTCGTTTTCTTCCAGCATGACCCGCACGTCCGGTTGCAGCAGCGAGTTGTACATGGGGCACTCCGCGTCTTCTTTCCAAGAACCAGCCGCTCCCAACCGGCGTGGGACGAAAACGCCCCAGCCGAAACAGGCATTCCGACCGGGGCGAGGTTTCAAGTGATCCGAGCAAGATCGAGCGGCCGAATCGGCTACCGCTTCGAGAACTGCGGCGCCTTGCGGGCTTTCTTCAGACCATACTTTTTCCGCTCAACCATCCGGCCGTCGCGGGTCAGGTATCCGCCGTCGGACAAGACGCCGTGCAGGCCGGGCTCTTTCGCCTCCAGAGCCCTAGCGATGCCCAACGCAATTGCGCCCGCCTGCCCGGTAACGCCGCCCCCATTGACTCGCACCAACACGTCCACCTTGCCGTAGTAGCCCGTAGCCTTCAGCGGGGCCTCGACCTGTTCTCGGTGGCCCTCCAGCCTAAAGTACTCTTCCAGCCGGCGGCCGTTGATCACTAGCAGTCCGTTGCCGTCACGAATTCGGACGCGTGCGACCGAAGTCTTGCGCCGCCCCGTCCCGATGGCAACGCCATGTTTGTCGACCTTGCCGCGGATCAGCGGCTTGACGGCCTGTTCGGGCACTTCGGTCTCGACCGTTTCCGCCGGCGGTCCGCTCCCCAGCGTCAGCTCGGACACGGCCGCACCGGCCTCTCCAGCCGCAGATTCCGCCCCCGTGGCTTCCGCAGCCTCTTCGGAGGTTGGGGCCTCAGCCGCCTCTTCGGAGACCGGCTGCTCGGAGGAAGCCGCTTCCGAGCTGGTTTGTTCGGCTGCAGCGGCCGGCTCGTCGGCCGGAGTGGACTCCGCAGGCGTCGGGTCTGAACCCACCGCCTCGGACGCCGCTTCCTCAGACGCCACCTGCTTGTCAGCTTCGGCCGTTTCCTCGGCAGTGTTTTCCACTTCGAGCGAGGCGGTCTGTTCGGTCGGCTCGCCCTCGGCTGGGGAACTGGGCGCTATTTCCGAAGGAGCCGCGGCCCCTTCCGACTCACCGCCCACCGCCTCCGATTCGCTCTGCTCGGGAACGCGGTTGGGTTCTTCGGCGTTCGCAGCCGTTTCGGCCGATTGTTCTTCCGGTTTCTCGGTGTCCATCGTTCTCCTGCCCACCAAAAACTAATCTAGGTCTGCTCCAGCCTCCCCCTGCCGTGCCGCTCGCAAAGGAACTTCTTGCGACACCGGGCCATCTGACGACGCCGGAAAATGTCCTCAGGAACTCCTTGATTGGCGTCCGCCCGTCAACTCCGTCCAATCCGATTCGTCTGAACCAAGCTCGCCCAACCGGACCGCGTGCCCAAACCGCTACGGCAAGAGATGGTCAGGCAACGGTTCCGGCTGCTGAGCCTGATGCGGATGCTCCGGCCCAGCGTAAAGCTTCAACTTTCGGAGCATTTTTCGGCCCAGCTTGTTCTTGGGCAACATCCGACGCACGGCTTCGTACAATATCTTTTCTGGTTTCCGTTCCAGCAGTTCCGCCGCCGTTGTGATCTTTCGGCCGCTGGGGTACCCGGTGTAGTGCTCGTACGTCTTTTCCAACATCTTGTCGGTGAAATACAGATGCGTCGGGTGAGCCAGCGGTGTGCCGCTGAAACGGACCTTATCTGCATTGACCACGACGACGTAGTCGCCGCAATCGACGTGGGGCGTATACGTCGGCTTGTGCTTGCCCATCAGCACCATGGCCAGCTTGGACGCCAATCGACCGACGATCTGTCCGTCGGCGTCCACGACGTACCATCGCGGCTGGACCTCTTCTTTCTTTGCCATGAACGACTTGGTCGCGTGCACGGTCGTTTTCCTGTTTCGACGGTTCCGTTGCGAGTGGACCTGAAAAGTGGCGTCCACAAACTTTCCACGAAGCCCCGGCCGCCGATTGGCCGCCGGGAACCGGGCTGATGTCCCTCGACCGAGCCCTACCGCTCGGAAGCTCAACAAGTTAACGACTTTCCGGCCCGCCTTCAATGGCTGCAACGGGCAAATGCGCGCTAAAAGCGCCGTTTTCTGGCCCCGCCGACTGACCTCGCAACGGCCGTGGCCACACATCCGGCCGGCAAGGCAGGCAAGATAGACGGTCTTTGTCGAACCGCTCCAGCACACCGCGTCGCCCGGCCGAGCTTTCCGCAACCGTTCCAGCCCGCACAGCCGATACAAAACTGAAGATCGTGAACGCAACTCATCCTCGCCGCGGAGGGAAGTCGTCATGTCCATACCGATCCCTTCCCTTGTGTCTTCAGGACTGGTCCTGATCGTCTTCGTCTCGTGCGTCTTGAGCGGATGCAAGTCGTTGCACAGCCGCCTGCTTTATCGAGACGAAACCAATTCGTGCTGGGTCCAGAGCAAGCTGCGCGGCGTCCCGATCACCCTGAAAGTGCCCACGCATCTGAAAGTAGAAATCGTCGAGAAGACCCTGCTGACCACCGACGGTAGCGGCAAGGCTCAGCCCGTTTCGTTACCAGCGGGAACGACGCTGCGCGACGTCCGGACTGATTTGATCTTCACCGAAAAGATTTTCACGGTGGATCTGGAACGTCCGGCGGCCGGTCTGCTGAAGTACACCGCCGAGTTCGAGGGGCAGTATTTCAAGAAGCTTCAAAGTGAGCTGGAAGATGTGACAATCGAAGAGACCTCCGAAGCAATCGAGCGGATTCTCGGAGGTATCGCTCCGCAAGGGCTGGTCGGCGTTCCGACAGCGGCTCGTCCGACGGGGAAAGAACCTCTGGTGAAAGAGATCGACTCGGTCGTTGCCGCCGCCGTTTTCGAGCTGGACGCACCGGACTTCGAGGTCAAACTGGAAGAGTTTCTGAACGCCTATCTGAACACTCGGGCGTTGTCGGATGGTCCGAAGCCAGCGACCCCACCGGCGACAACCGCCGTCGGCGACGACTGAACTGGCCGAGAGTCCCGCATGGGAGTAATCATGGCGTCTGCAGATGAGAGCCAACGGCTGCGTCGGGCGCGGGAAGTTCTCGCCCGTCACGCTCGCCGGTTGATGCGCCGTCGTGGCGTGACCGGAGTCGACGTGGGATTCCGGACGCGGCGGGATCGCGTGACGCGCGAGATCACGATCCGGATTCATGTCGAGCGGAAGCGGCCCCTGCGTGAACTCTCCGCTAATCAGGTTTTCCCAGCGCAGATCGAAGGCATGCCGGTCGATGTGGTGGAACGCAACTACCGTCCCTGCGCGGCCGTCGTCGAAGAACGAAGGTATCGCGACCCGTTGCAAGGCGGAGCGGCCATTGCGTCAGTCGATCAGCCCGAGACTTGGGGAACGCTCGGCTT
>JAADHY010000018.1 GCA_013151585.1 Planctomycetota bacterium | reverse complement strand
AGAAGAAGGTGGAGAACCATATTGCCGGGTTACACCTTGCGTGCGCCTACTTCACCCTCAGCCGCGCCGGGGTTTTCGGATAGGCTCTAAGGGGGCGTCAGAGAATAACGAGCCATTTTGTAGGATGGACATTCCTGACTGTCGCTTTCTGGACAGGAGGAAAGCCCGTCCTACATCTCGAGCCGCACAACCTGTTGTCTGACGATTCCTTACTGCTTTGACGGTTTCCGGATTGCACGGCTTTGCCGAACTGTCGTACGGTGGAACCTGGGGCGTGTTCCACTGGTCGCATTATGAGCCTGCGGAGATTCACCATTTGAGTCCGTTGTGTCCGGCGGAGAGAGTAGAGGATGCAAGTTCTTAACCTGACGTTGCTGCTTGCGGTCGCGGGGACGGCAAGCAGCGGTGATTCCCGGGTGTTGAACCAGCCGGTCGGGCACGTGCCGCCGGATCGGTTGGTGGAAGCGGACCTGAAGCGGCAGTGCTGGGCAGCGATCGAGCGGCGGCGGGCGGCCTACGAGCGTCTCAAAACTCGCGACGACTGCATCGGCTACCAGCAGCGCATGCGCGAGTTCTTCCGGCAGCAGATCGGCGGGTTTCCCGAGCGGACGCCGCTGGAGGCCCGCGTCGTTGGCCGGCTCGAAGGCGACGGGTTCCGCGTCGAAAAGATCATCTATGCCAGCCAGCCACGGCACCATGTGACCGCTCTGCTGTACCTCCCGCGGACGAAGCCCCCGTATCCCGGTGTGCTGATTCCGTGCGGGCACAGCCACAACGGCAAGGCGGCCGAAGGATATCAAAGAATCGGAATGCTTTTGGCCCGGAACGGCATGGCCGCCCTGTGCTACGATCCGATCGGACAGGGCGAACGCTACCAGGTGCTGGCCCATCATCCGCAAAAGCACTTCTTCGGTTTTCCTCGTTTGAGCCTGAAGCCGCCACATCCGCTGGCCAAATACCTCTGCACGACCGAGCACACACTGACCGACGTGGGGGCGATCCTGGTCGGCGCCAACGCCGCTCGCTACCGCATTTGGGACGGCATGCGCGGCATCGACTACTTGGTCAGCCGGCCGGACATCGACCCGACGCGAATCGGCTGCACAGGCAACTCGGGCGGCGGCACGCTCACCAGCTATATCATGGCGCTGGACAAGCGGGTTGCCTGTGCCGCTCCGGCGTGTTATCTGACCACATTTCAGCGACTGCTCGATGCGGCCGGTCCGCAAGACGGCGAGCAAAATATCTTCGGCCAGATCGCTTTCGGAATGGACGAGGCCGAGTACGTGCTGATGCGAGCGCCAAAGCCGACGATTATCCTCGCCGGCACCCGCGACCGCACGTTTGACATTCGCGGCACATGGGAAGTGTTTCGTGACGCAAAACGATTTTACGCGCGGTTCGGCTATCCGGAGCGAGTGGCCTTGGTCGAAGCGGACGCACCGCACGGGTTCACCGTCCAGTTGCGCGAAGCCTCGGTTCGCTGGATGCGACGTTGGCTGATCGGCAAAGACGAACCGGTGTTTGAGGGGAAGTTGAAGACTTTCAGCGATGAGCAGGTGCAGTGCACGCCGGAAGGGCAGGTGATGCTATTGCCAGGGGAACGGTCGGTGTTCGACCTGAATGCGGAACTGGAGCGCCGTTTGGCCGAACAGCGAAGGCGGTTCTGGCAGACTGCCACCTCCGACCAGGCCCGCCAGCGAATACGCGAGCTGATCGCAGCTCGTCCGCTGGCGAAGCTGCCCGCGCCGATCGTTGAACGAGTCGGCCGCATCGAACGCAATGGCTACTCGATTGATAAACTGACGCTGACGCCGCCGGGCGGCGTCCCGCTGCCGGCGCTGGCTTTCGTGCCGCCGAAGCCGAAAGCCGACACGTACCTTTACGTTCATGGGGAAGGCAAACAGGCGGATGCGGCGCGGGACGGACCGATCGAACGGCTCGTGCGCAATGGGTTCATCGTACTGGCCATCGATGTGCGTGGCTGCGGCGAACTGCGCCGCAGCGATAACCCACGCATCCGCTGGACCGCTGGCCTGTTCGGACCGTGCTACCACGAGTTCATGCTGGCCTACCTGCTGGGCCAGTCCTTCGTCGGCTTGCGAGTCGAGGACATCCTGACGGCTGCTCGGTTCTTGTCGAAGTATCAACCTAACACACTCGGACCGGCCTCTCATCAAACTGGCATCGGTCCGCGCACCGGGCGCCGGCCGGTGCATTTGATTGGCGTCGGCGAGACGGCGATCCCGGCGCTGCATGCCGCGGCCCTGGAGCCGGACCTATTCGCCTCATTGCTCTTGCGTCGCACGATCCGCAGTTGGCGTGAGGTGGTTCAAGCCCGCGAAACCGAGAACCAGTTGATCAATGTTGTGCACGGCGCGCTGGCTGTCTACGATCTTCCGGACCTGCAGCGGCTTTATGGGACCAATCGCATCCAAATCGAAACGGATCGTGCGCCCTGAGCAGAGCGAAGACGGACGGCACGCCCTGAGTGAAACGAGCGGCTTGGCCTTGATGGCCTTCTTGCCCTGTTGATCCGAACGGATGTGCCAGATCGCGGGTGGTGTTATTTTGACGAGCTGTTCCGGCTGGCGGAATCCTCGTCGATTCGCCATACTGTAAGCAATTGTTTGTCCCTCGTCCCTATCCTCGTCACTGCCTCAAAGCATCGAAAGTCTCCTCGCGCCGGATACGGCGGTCCACAATGCACATCGGCATGTTGGCAGTCCCCGATCTGACGGCATCGTCCTTTCGCGGTTGTTTTTCTAATGTTCGGTGGTGGGACTGACGGCTGAGGCGGATCGCCGCGGACGGATCACTCGAACTGGCAGGACAGACGGACTGGGATGCGATTCGCTCTCCCCTGCCGCCGGAGCGATCGGCGGGCCGAGCGACGTTCCTCTGGGAGACACCACCATGACTTCCGGTTCCACCGAAACCTGCCCGTTGCCTGCGGAGAGTTGCACGTTGGTCGGCAGTGGCTCTCGCCCCCGATGGGAAGCGATTGCCCGGCGAGGTTTTGATTACGTGCAGCTTACGAAACCGCGCATTCTGAGCATGGCCCTTCTGGCTGTGACGGCCGGCTATGCTTTGGGAAGCGGTGTGGACTTTCGTCTGACGCGGCTGCTGCACGCGTTACTCGGTATTGGCCTGGTCGCTGCGGCGGCCGGCACTTTGAACCAGTACGCGGAGCGGCGAACCGACGGACGGATGCGCCGGACCGCCAGTCGTCCGCTGCCGGCGAAACGTTTGCGCCCTCGGCCCGCTCTCGTCTTCGGCTCGCTGCTGGCCGTATTGGGATTGGGGCACCTTCTGGTTCACGTCAACGGACTTACGGCGGCCTTATCCGCTTTCACTTTGGTGGCCTATCTTGGCGTTTACACGCCGATGAAACGGATGACTGCGTTGTGCACAGCCGTCGGAGCGATACCGGGGGCCATGCCGCCCGTCCTCGGCTGGGTAGCCGCGGGCGGAAGTCTGGACACCGCGGCGCTGAGTCTCTTCGGCATTCTTTACTTATGGCAGTTCCCGCATTTTCTGGCGATCGGCTGGCTGTATCGCCACGACTATGCTCGCGCAGGACTGCGAATGTTGCCGGCGCTCAGCGTGACAAATTCAGTCGCCTCGTCTGCCAGTTTTTCGGAGCTGAAGTGCCCGGAAGAAGCTTTCACAGACGCGCGGCCGTGGGCGGCCCAAATGACGGGGCTGCTAAGCGTGCTCGGCGCCGGCGGCCTGTTCGCTGTCAGTCTGTTGCCGTGGCTCAGCGGTTTTGCGACAGCAGCTTATGCACCCATCGCGATCTTTTTGAGTGCCACGTATTTCGGATTTGCATGGAGATTTGCCAAGTGGCGCAGCCGGCGTTCCGCCCGGCATCTTCTTTGGTGCTCTTTGGCCTACCTTCCGCTGTTACTCGCTTCGCTGGTGGTATCGCACTTCTGGCCGCTGGCGACTTGAGAGGACAACGCCGGTGGATCGGGCGGTGCTCATTATGGAACGCCCGTGGGGCTTTCGCCGCGCAGGATTCGCTGTCGGGTTGCAACGGGATCGCACTTGGTTTTATGCTGGAATGGCCGAGACGGCAACGGCTTCTGGCCCGTCGCGCATCGAGAGATCTGTCCCATTCGATCCTTAACCGGACGCTTCATGAACGATCCCGATCCTTTCGACCGAGCGGCCATCGAGCGACGGCAGACAGAACGGCTGCGTGATCTTTTGAGGGAGATTGCTTCGAGCAATCCGTTCTGGCAGGCCAAGTATCGCGCTGCCGGTGTCGACCCTCGGTCGGTTCAGACACTGGCGGACCTTCGCCGCTTGCCATTCTGCACGAAATGGGAGTTGATCGAAGATCAGGCCACTCATCCGCCTTACGGGACGAACCTGACGTATCCCCTGGAGCGCTACAATCGGATGCACCAGACGTCGGGGACCACAGCTCAGCCCTTGCGCTGGCTTGACACGCCGGAAAGTTGGCAGTGGGTTCTGGAGTGCTGGGGGCAGATTTACGAGCTGGCCGGCCTGACCGCCGCCGATCGAATGTGTGCGCCGTTTTCGTTCGGACCGTTCATTGGTTTCTGGGCGGCCTTTGAAGGGGCCGCTCGGTTGGGCATGCTTTGTCTGGCTGGCGGCGGCATGAGTACGTCCGCGCGGCTCCGCCTGATCGTCGACCATCAGGCGACCGTCGTCTGCTGCACTCCGACCTATGCCTTGCGCATGGCCGACGTGGCCCGAGAAGAAAGAATCGATCTGGCGGGTTCCTCTGTCCGAGCATTGATCGTGGCCGGTGAACCGGGCGGAGCGATTCCTGGCACGCGAAGCCGGATCGAAACCGCCTGGAAGGCTCGCGTCTTCGATCACTGGGGGATGACCGAATTGGGATCGCTCGCTTGCGAATGCGTCGAGAACGCAGGTTCCATGCACTTGCTGGAGAGCGAGTGCATCGCTGAGGTGATCGACCCCGCGACGGGCGAACCGGTTGAGCCGGGCCAAATCGGCGAATTGGTCATCACGAATCTGGGACGGACCGGATCCCCGTTGATCCGTTACCGCACGGGTGATTTGGTTGAACCGGAAGACGGTCGCTGCTCCTGCGGCCGCTGGTCGTTGCGGCTAAAAGGCGGCATATTGGGCCGGGCGGACGACATGGTCATCATTCGGGGCAATAACGTCTTTCCTTCGACGATCGAAGCGATTCTCCGAGACTTCACCGAAGTCACCGAGTTTCGGATCGAAGTACACACAATACGGTCGATGCCGCACTTAAGAATTCAGGTCGAGCCGAGTCGGGACGTCGCGCCGCACGACCGCAACACACTGGCGGACCGCATCGAAGCGGCGATCCGCGATCGCTTGAACTTTCGGGCCGAGGTGGTCGCTGTTCTCCCGGGCACTCTGCCGCGGTTCGAACTGAAAGGCCGACGCTTCTTCCGGGTGACTTAGGCCCTTCGGTTTTTGCCATCGACAACAAATTGTCGATGTTGGCGCCGTTCCGTCATGACAAACTGCCGCGGCAAGCGGCCTCTTCTTCTGAGCGCCGTCTCGGACGAAGCGTAGACCTTTCTCGGACTCAAAACGGGAGCCACTTTCTCAGGCCGGAAATCGAAATCACAAACGGCGTCGTGCACCAAGCGGGTGCTCCCGATTGTCTTACGACGAAGACGCCGAACGACGGACTCAAAACTTGAGCTCGCTAGGCGGAGCCACTTTACGGTAGCCTAGGCTGCGAATGACTTCTAGCACTTCGCTCCACGTGGGAAACTGGCGACCGCTCCGTCGTTTGTACTCGTCCATAGCGTTCATGAATTCGATTTCGTCCGCCGTATAGTCCCGCTCACAAGTCGTGGGATCGATCTGACGCCGTCGCTCCACTTTTCGCCGAGTCGATTTGCGGCGTTCTTCCCCTTGATAGTTCGACGGCTCACCCGACCGACGGTCCAGCGTCTGACGTCTCTCCTTCACCCGGCGATCAACCGTGGCCACGTCGAGAGGATAACTTTCTGCTTCGACCATACGTTTTCAACCCGCTTTCAATGAAAAATCCGGACCACTGGCAACAGAGGATCTCGACGCCCCTTGCACGTAGGCTGGGACGACACGCCTATTGCCGCGTGTTGCCTGCCGGCGACACGCGTTCGTTGAAACTCTACCACATGTTGCCAAAGTCCAACGGTCGCGCAGACTGGCAAATAGCAAAAACCTGGGAAGTGTAGGCAGAGTGTGCGGCTTGTGTCAGAACAGATCGCCACCGAAGGTGATTTCGAACGATTCTTCCGAAGATCGAATGGTGAGATAGACAAAGTCGAGCAGGCGGAGCATGTCCGCAATCGCTTCCAGATCGCCCGCTACTCGCTGCCGCTTCGACGGATTCCTTGCCGAAAGATGCTGGACCAAGAACGATTGGCGATCCCGCAGAACGGATCGCACTCTCCGCACGTTGAGCAGCACGGCCTGATCCACGTCGCGGGGTAACGACCGGCTCATCCGCAAAACCTCCCCGGCAGGTTGCCCGGACTTGGCTCGGTCCATCCAAGACCGTATCACAGCGGGGCTGGTCGCCAGGTACAGTGCGCTGTCGGTCCATCCGTAAGCTGGTTCGCAAATTCCAAGACCATCCAGCCAGCGTACGCGATCCAGTCCTTCCCCCTTTTGGCGGAGCACAACGAGCGGGCCGGTCGATTCTGCGTTGCGCACCGCGCCGAGTAAGTTCGCTCCGGCAGACAATGCATTGTCCAACGCGTTGTACACGGTCGTGCCAGAAGAATCAGAGCTCAACCGCTTGTCGCGAGGGACAGGAATCCGAATCGCGGCATCGATCGGCAGCCGGTTGGACTGCTTCTGGTCGCTCGCCACAACGAACGCCGACCAATTTCCTTGGCACTCCGGCAGCACGTCGCTGAACAGGTCAAATCCCAAAAGCAGGCCTCGCAACACCCGCCGCAGCCCCGCAATTTCGCGACGGTCATTAGGTGGAATCAATTCGACAAACCGGTCGATCCAATCGGGAGCGACTCGCAGTTTGCCGCACGCGACCAGCAAAGCCTCGGGGGGAACACCAGCCAAGCAACGGGCGACTGCCAGCGGCTCGCCGTCGCCGTGGGGTTGTGCAGGGACCTCGGCGGTGGTCGGTCGCCAGCGCACGTTCTCCGTGACTCGGATCCCTGGATCGAGCGCCACTGACAACACGACCGACTGGCACCGATGCCACAGCTCGACAAACATCCGATTGTCAGCCGATCGTTCGACCTGGCTGTCCCAAGCGCGCGGGTTCAGATAGGCCACAGCAACGACATTCGCCGCCAATTCAGAGACGGCTGCGCGGAAAGGAGTTGACTCGGCCAACGACTTCTTGCCAGGCGAACCCGGCCCTGAGCGGCTCGCGAAATCGATTGTCTTGCGAAGGGCCTTTTCGCTGTTGGACAGGCACAAGGTCCGCCCCTGCGTCCAATAGAACTGGACCTCTTGATCCCCTCCTTCGCCGGGCTTGCTCCATCGATGGTATTTTTGATCGGCATAAGTCACAGGCGTCGCTTTTCGTCCGTCGACCTGTTGCCACACCTCCAGCGCCTCGATCAGGTCTTGTTCGCTCGCCGCCCGGGTGAGCAAGACAACGGC
>JAADHY010000237.1 GCA_013151585.1 Planctomycetota bacterium | reverse complement strand
ACCGGGTTCTTCCGCACTGAGCAGATCGACGGCCGCTGGTGGGTGATCGATCCCAAAGGGCGAGCGTTCTACATCATCGGAACCGACCACGTGCGGTACCAGGGACATTGGTGTCAAAAACTGGGATACGCCCCGTACGGTCGCAACGTACAGAAAAAGTACGGAAGCGAAGAGAAGTGGGCGGAGGCCACGGCCCGGCGGTTGGCCGAGTGGGGCTTCAACACGCTGACGGCCGGCCATTCGCCCAGCTTGCGTCATCGCCGGTTTGCGCACATTGAATTCCTGACGTTCGGATCGTCCTTTGCCGCAATCGACAACTTGTGTCCGAAAACCACTTGGACCGGCTTTCCCAACGTCTTCAGCCCGAAATGGCCGCGGCATTGCGACAAGCTTGCCCGTAACCGGTGCCAACCGACAAAAAACGATCCGTGGCTGATCGGTTACTTTCTGGACAATGAGCTCGAATGGTTCGGCAAGAATCACCGACCATGGGGGCTATTCGACGAAGCGTGGAAGAAACCGGCCGAGCACACGGCCAAGCAGGCGTGGGTTGCTTTCTTGAAGGCAGAGCTGGAAAGCGTCGCCGAGTTCGAACGGCACTGGGGCGTGCGTGTAGCCGACTGGTCGGTGCTGGCCGAGCACACGAAGCCGGCTCCGCCCCGCACCGAGCGGGCTCAAGCGATCGCTCGCGATTGGATCCGGCTGGTCGCTGAGCGGTATTTCCGCGCCTGCCGCGAAGCGATCCGACGCCACGACCCGAACCACTTGATCCTCGGCTGCCGATTCGCCGGTTCGGCCCCCGACATCTGGGACATTGCTGGACGCCATTGCGACATCGTCTCCTTCAACTCCTACCCGCGGATTGACGTGGACGCCGGCGTGCCCTCGGCGTTCATCGAGCAACTGCGCCAGTGGCATCGCCAGGCGGGCAAGCCCCTGATGATTACCGAATGGAGCTTTCCGGCTCTGGACAGCGGTTTGCCGTGCAAACACGGGGCGGGAATGCGCGTGGACACCCAACAGCAGCGGGCTCGCTGCTTCACTCATTTCCAGACCGTGATGTTTTCGTTGCCCTTCATGGTCGGGTCGGACTTTTTCATGTGGGTCGACGAGCCGGCCCTGGGGATTTCCGAGACGTTTCCCGAGGACACGAACTACGGGCTGGTCAACGAGCGGGATGAGCCGTATCCGGAACTAACCGAGGCGGCTCGGCGATTGAACCCTCGCGTCTACGAGCTGCACCGAACGGGTCGGCTTCCGAAGTGGCCGCCGCCGCGATTGACCCGCTGGCTGACGCAGTTGCCCGTCCGGTCCCCGGCTTCTCTGCCCCACCCGCTCAAGCTGACGACCGGCCCGCTGCGGTTGGAAGGCCCCGTCGGCGGCCATGCCTGGCGACTTTGGTACAAAAAAACGTTGCTGGGCGATCTGTTTCCTCTGATGCACCAGCAGGTGCCGCAAGACCGCTGGATCGAGCCCGACACGGCGCGCGTCGTGGACGTGCGGCAGAACGACTCGGTCACGGTCGTCGAGATGGAGTTCACGAAACGGGCGGGACCAGCCGGTCAGCCTGTGCCTCACCGCGGCTATCGTGCGCGGTTTCGGTTTTGGATTCCGAGGGACTCGGCCGGCTGGATCGCCAGCCAATGTCTCTGGGTGGAGAACACGGATCGCCGTCCCTGGCGTCGCCGCGGTTTTTCACTACCTGACTCCGTCAATCGGCGGCTCGCCGGATGGCGACGAGCCGCTGCGACCGGACGTGCCCAACTACTACCGCCGCGGCGGAGTCTGGATCGACCGCTCGGTCCGCCTGGGCGTCGGCTGCTGGTATCCTGCCGGCAGCGGATTCCAATGCTATTACTGGGTCAGCCCGCCCGGCAGCTTTCACGCCGACCTGCGCCGTCCGGTCGACCAACATTTGCCGCCCGGACATCGCTACGATCAACCCTCTGCCCCATTGGCGTTCTTTTTCGCCCTGCCCGACCCGACCCTTTCCGGCTGGTCGCAGGCTGTCCAGCGACTCAAGTCGGAAGCTCTGGCCACTCCCTGAGCCTTGCGGCTTCAATCCTCCGCCCCGCCCAAGCACAGCAACGAGCCGTCGCGCAAGGAGACGAACAGACAGCCGCGGGCCGCGATTAGCCCATCGAAGACCGGCGGAGTGTCCAACGGCTGCTCGTTCAGCACGCGACCGTCTTCCGCATCCAGCACGGCCAGACGAGCCCCTTTGCGTCCCTCGAACGCCCCATACGGATCCTGCGGATCCAGGACATCCGGCGGACCGGCGACGTACAGCCGATCGCCCGCCTTGACCATGCCCCGCACGCGGATTTTCAGCCACGTCATCCACACCGGCGGTTCCGCCCGCGTGTAGCCGATCATTTTGTCCAAGCCGAAGGCTTCACTGTCCAGCTTGCGGATTTCGCCTTTGCGATTCGCTCGCGAATAGTCCGACTGCGGCAGCCAACGGACCGGCGGCTTTGAACCCGGCTCTCCCACAATCTGAGGTTCGGTCGTGTTCCAATCGGCGAAAACCAGATAGCCCTTCGTTTCCGGGAAGAACATCGGGCTGTGCACATTGCGGCGGTAGAAAACCCGCAACGCATACGTGCGCCGGTCGTCGACGACGAGGATCTGTCCGGTCTTCGGCGCCTGATTGGCAAGCTGGAAGCCGGGCCAGCGTTTGGAGTACATCCAAAAGGTGCGGTTGTACCACGAGCCGTCCAACAAGCTGGCGGTGGAGAAGACGTGCAAGCCGACGTCCTGTGCGCCCTTGCTCGAAAGGACCGGAACCGGCACTTCCTTCAGATCGAGCGTGAGCTTCTTCTGCCGCATGTAAAGGAAGCCCCCTTCGCTCACCAGCACGTCCGAGTTGGCTCCCAAGATGAAGAAGCTCACGTCGCGCGTTTTCGGCGGCTTCGGGAACGGCCCTTGCAGCCGGCCTTCGTGCAGTATGCGGCCCGTCTGTGGATTCAGACCATAGAAGTAGATGCCGCCATCGAGGTAGGTGGATCGGCCGGCGGCAAAGTAGGCCACGTCGTTAACGACCAGCACACTGCCATGGACCGGCCAAGTCGAAGCCAACTGATCGAAATCGCCGACGCGCTGGTCGTACGGTGCGGCCAGGAACTTCCAGACCAGTTGACCATCGCTGGCTCGCAGGCAGTAGACGCGCCCGTCGTGGCTCCCGAAAAGTACCAACCCATGGTAGATCGTCGGAGGAGAGTCGATACGACCGCCGGCCGTAAACAACCAGCGGATTTGGCCGGTCGCTCGATCGAGTGCGTAAAGTGTGTGAGACTCTTTTTCAGCAACATACACTGTTCCGCCGACGACGGTTGGCTGCGTCAAAGAGCGGCCTAGCTTCACGCGCCATCGCGTTTCGAGCTTTACGGGCACCGAGGCCGGTACGGTGCCATGCCGCGCGGGATCATGCCGATAGGTCGGCCAATCGGTTGAATCGGTTGAGGGTTGAGGGTTGAGGGCTGAGGGTTGCGAGTGTCCGGAGTGGCGTCCCCCGCTCGGTTCTTCGCTCTCGGCTGCTTGCTCGGCTCGCCCGCTGGAGGGCGAATCATAGGCCGGTCCGCGCTTCAGACGCTGGTCGTCGGGCACGGGCGGCGGCGCGCTGGCCGGCGCGGCTCGCAGCGCCGTGAACCCAAGCAGTTTCGCCCCTGGCTCGCAGAAACACTGGTCCGCCGGCACGTACAACATTCCGTAACAAGGCGTCATGCCATAACGGCACGCGCCCCGGATCCAGTTTTCCTGCGAATGCTGACCGCCAAGCAGGTCGACGAACTCCGCTCCTTCCATCGACGTGATCACAAACCGCGTCGTGGCCCGGTTCCGATAGCATCGGTGGTGATGTTCCGGGCTGCGCAGGTTGCGGACTAGCAGGCGCTTCTTCTCTTCGCCGGTTCGGAGGTCGCGACCGACCGCCAGTACGTGCGCCGTTTTTCGGCTTGGGCGGCCCTCATCGTCGACGCTCGTCATCCCGCGAAACACCAGACCGTTGATAACGAACAAGTCCGCTGCTTCGGCTCCGGCAATTGGCGGCACTTTCTTTTCCCACAGCAACTGACCGCTCGTGGCGTCGTACACGGCCAGGAAGTTGCCGCCTTCAGTGGCCACGACGTTGTCGGTGGCGACCATCGTACGGACACTGCGACGTTTGAGCGGCACTTTCCACAGCGGTTGTCCATCCTTTAGGCTCACTGCCGCCATCTGCTTGCCCGAGATATACACGACGCGGCCGTGATCAATGGCCCAAAGCAACGGCTTGATGACCCCGCAAGCCGTCTTCCAAAGCACGCGGCCGCTGGCGGCTTCGACGGCAATCAACGCCGTTTGCCCCGTCGGCTGTTGGCCGCGGCGTTGAGCGGCCTCGGCTCCGCCTTTCTGCACGTACACCACGGCGACACCGTCGGCGACGAGGATCTCTCGAGCGTCCTTCGTCTTCTCGACCGTCATCAACGTCTTGCCCGTCGCGGCGTCCAGAATCGACATCGGCGCGCGGAAGGCCAGCGTCACGAACACTCGGTCGCCGACAGCCACCAGCCGACGGTGAGCTTCGTCCGGAACATTGGTCCGCGCGGCTCGCAGTTGAGTCCAGTCCTTGCCTTCCCACCGCTGGCGCGCCCACGCCCGCCAACCCCAGTCGCCCAGCGGCCGCTTCCAAAGCAGTTTACCGTTGAACGCATCCCGACAAACCAGCGACCATCGGTCCGGCAATCGCTCGTCCGTGATCCCGATCAAACCCTCGTCGAGAAAGTAGAAGGTGCGACCTCCCGAGAAAACCGCGGCTTGAATTCCCGATGGCGTTTCATGACTGCGAAGCCACAGCGGCGGCGCAACCCACTGCAGACTGCGCGGCGGCCCAACCTGCCGGTCGTCCGCGACAGCGTTGTTGGTCGGATCGTGCAAGAAATGCGACCACTCGTCGATCGAGTCCGGCCGCGGTTTGGTCATCACCTTCCCGTTGGCGACAAAGTACGCCTTTCCGTTCGGTACCAGCACCCGCAGAATCTCGCGCGTCGGGACCTGCTCCGGGTCGCTGACCACGACCAAATCGATCAGATTGTCGGTGTACGGCAGTCGGGAACCGTCAAACTGTTCGACCGAGACGGGACCGTACAAATTGAGCGATCGGATGTGTTGCCGAGCGGCGGCTACGTGAGCGGCGTCCGCGTCCAGCCCGTGGACGGTGAATCGCTGGTCGGCCCGCAGGGCTGCCGTCAGGCGGCCATCGCCGCAGCCCAAATGAACGATGAACCCGCCTTGCGTGCCGGTCGCCTCGAGAATCTGTTTTGCCCGCCCGCCCGCCGATTTTTCCGTCTTCTGGGTTTCGGCTGAGGCCGTCGCGAGGAAGCTCAATGCAAGGATCAGCCCTAACTTGCTTGCAATCGGCCCGTACCTCATTGTCGTTCCTCCCTTGAAATGATGCGCTGCGTGGGGGTCTCTCGGCGGGTGGGAAAGGTGGTCATCGCCTCATCGAGAATTCTACTCGCGAGGGGCTCCACTCGCCACTTCATCGCCCAACGGCAGGAAACGGAAAGAGAGGACCGCAAATCTACAGAGGCCAGTCTTTTGAAGAGTCATCCAAGGTTGGAATCGCACCGGCGTGCAGCGAATCAGCGACCAGCTCGACGCCGCACAGCACCGGTCGGCCGCGTCGCGCCGTTAACTCGACTGTGATCGTTCCGTCTGACGTCACGTCGTGGAACTCGCGCACCACGCCCTTCATCGGGCCGCCCGCTTCGCGCACGATGTCAAAACTCGTCAAGACCGCCCGGCCCTGGAGGGCGACGTCGAAGACGCGTCCGCCGGGCGCTTGAGTTTCATCCGGCTCGGCGAAGTAAAGCCGCACGGTGAACCGTCCCGGCTTGAAGGCTCCGATCACGATTCGGGCCTCCCCGCGCAGGCCCGATGCACACACCCACGGCCAGCCCTGTCCCCCGTGCATCCAAACGGAGTGGCGGTAATAGAATTCCGGCTTACCTTCGTTGCCGTCTATCCGCACCGGAACGGCAGGCGATGGGCCACCGCGTGGCGGCCAGTCCAGCCAGAATGTCCCGGCGCGCGTGACGCGGTCGCCCGGCGCGCCGAAGTTGACCCCCACGCGTTGCACATCTTGCACCTCCGCCTCCCCCCACACGGCCCATTGCTCGAACGTTTCCGGCATGGGCGTCAAGGCCAACCCCAGCAGCAGCGGATAGCTGCACGTGCAGCCGGCGATCATCGCCGGCACATTCAACAGACCGTTTGCGGGAATCAAGTTGTTCGTGCAGCCCGTGCGGACGCCGCCGATGTGGATCGTGCCGCTTTCGATCCGCTTGTCATAGAACCCGCCGGTCCCAGAGCGCATCGTGTACAGGTACCCGTAATCGATGCCGCCGTCGCAGCCGTAATAGCGACGAATCCGCCGCGGCTCGGTCCGGCCGGTCAACGGATTGCGGCGGATGCCCACCACGGGCTGGTCCGGCTTCCACGGTTCCTCGCCCGGCGGGCGGTACTGGTTGGATGGCTTGAGCTTGGCCGCCAACGGCGCAAACTTGTCTTTCAACGGCTGAATTTCCTCGTCGGCCAACACTCGGCCTGTATAAACGTCCGCGTAGATCGGTTCAGTGAGCTCATAAGGTGGCCGATCGCCTTTCGGCCAACCCAGCCATGACTTGTCGAAGGCCATCATGGCTCCGTCCAGGATCAACGGCTGCGGAGCCCGTTTGAAGAGCGAAACCGAATCGTCAAACCACAACACTCCGAGCGGTGCGCGGACCCGCTCGTCCGGGCTTTTCCAGTTGCCGGTGTAATTGGTCGAACCCGGCAGCGGTCCTTCGCGGCGCAGCACCGATCGGTTCCCTTCACGCGTCAGCTTCGCCTGAGGCAAGTCGCTCGGCCCGGCCTTTGCGATCAACCGTTGGATCGCCGCGTGCTGAGCGTTGTTGGCAGCGAGAATAGCCGTTCCGCCGAATGGTCGCAGTGTAGCGAACAGACGCCGTAGCCCATCCCGCCCCGCGACATCGTCCACCACGGCTGGATCGGCCACGACAATCAAGTTCGCCAAGAACGGAGGAAACCCGAACCGAAGCGGATGGCCGACGTGAATCGTGATGCGCCGACCGTACCACCCCCATTGATCCCAGCGACGCCGCAGATGATCAACAAGCTTGGCTTCTGACGCGACCACGATGACCTTCATCTCTGACTGCGACAGCAGTGACTCGGCCACGCGCTGTTCCTCTTGGTCGGAAACTCCCCAAATTAAAGCGTAGCCGTTGCGAGCTCCTGCAAGCTCGAGCCATCGGGCGACCTCCGTCAACTTTTCCTCGCCGACACTGTCTTTCGCAACAGGTTTGGGCTGTTTCGAAGGATCGCGATAGATTCGCGTTTTCGTCTTCGATTCCCCGAAGCAATAGAGCGAACCTTCTCGCGTTACCACGAACAGCTTGCCGTCAGCGGCGACCATGGTGTGAACCGTTCCGGTGACACCGTCGGGCGGTTGATCAAAGCGCAGCGTGCGCTGGCCGACCCGGATCTGCCGAAGCACCCCGGGCTGTCCCGCCCCTTGCTCCCAGCCGCCTTCATGCCGATCCCGATTGATCGTAGCGTCGAAAATCAGCCCGGCGTCTGTTTTCTGGTTTCCGTTGGCCGAGGGGGGCTTTTGGCCGCGCCGCCGAGCTCGGGCCGCGGCCGTGAACCAGCCGCTTGGCAGTCGTCCTTTGGTCGGAAGTTTGAACTCGATGAGCCGTCCGGTCCGGCGGTCGAATCGCGCGGGCGTGCCGGCCCCGCAAGGCACGATCAGTTCTTGCCCTCGCACGGCCAAGTAGCCTTGCGGCGTCAGACCGCTGAGCGCATGCGTTCCGTGCGGCTGCGGCGTGAACAAGAACCCCGTCCGGTCGTTGAGCCAACGGACTTTTCCGGTTTGTGCATCCAAAGCGTAGACGAAGACGCCTTCA
>JAADHY010000392.1 GCA_013151585.1 Planctomycetota bacterium | reverse complement strand
GAAGTGCGTGTGCATGCCGGACCCGTTGTCCTCAAAAATCGGCTTCGGCATGAAAGTGACTGTCTTGCCGTGCCGTTTGGCCACGTTCTTGATGATGTACTTGTACCACATGAATTGGTCGGCCATCTTGAGCAGGTCTTGGAACTTCATGTCGATTTCCGCCTGACCTGCTGTGCCGACCTCGTGGTGATGGGCTTCCACGACGATACCGAGCTGCCGCATCACGTAGACCATCTCGCCACGAAGATCGTGATAGCTGTCGATCGGCGCGACCGGGAAGTAGCCGCACTTGTAGCCCGGCTTATGCCCCAGGTTGGGCTCTTCCGGCCGACCCGTGTTCCACGCCCCCTCGACCGAATCGATCGAGTACATGGCCCCCCGCTGCGTCGATTCGTACCGGATGTCGTCAAAAATGAAAAACTCCGGCTCCGGCCCGATGTAGCAGGTGTCAGCGATGCCGGTCTGCTTCATGTAGGCCACGCCCTTCTTGGCAACGTTCCGCGGATCCTTCGAGTAGTTCTCGCGCGTGATCGGGTCCACGATGTCCGCGATCACGCTGACGGTCGGCTTCTCGAAGAACGGGTCGATCACCGCCGTGTCTGGATCGGGGACGGCCATCATGTCGGACGCCTCGATCCGCTGCCAGCCCCGAATGGACGAGCCGTCAAATCCTAACCCCTCCTCGAACGTCCCCTCATCCAGCACGTCGATGGGGAACGAACAGTGCTGCCAAGTCCCTAGCAGGTCGCAGAACTTCAGGTCGACCATCTCCGCGTTGTGTTCCTTGGCGAACTCGAAAAATTCCTTCGGTGTCATTCTGGACAGCTCCTTTCAACAAGAAAACCTACCAAATCGCGTCCTGCTAAACGGAATCTCAGCCGCTTCCCTTGCGGCCTGACCTCCCATAAGGTGAGCGCTCCCTAGGGCTGGCCGAGCGAAACTTTTCGAGCCGCCCCTGCGCCTCGCTGAGGGTTCAGTCCGAACATCCGGCGAAGCCCCGCCCCGAAAACACACTCACTCGCCGCGATCGTCCGGCCTGCACGCGGACTGAGCACAAATGCCTGCCGCTTAGGCAAGCCGACGTCCAGGACCGCCAAGCGGCCGACGTAGCAGGCACTTAGGCTCAGGTTACCCTCACGGGAACCCATTAATCCGCAAATGGCGTACCACTTCCCATTCGCGCTTTTTAAGTGGCATTCCAAAACGCCGTCGAAGGGCGGCCCCTTTTTCACACAGCACGTCCACCTGACGACCGACCGCGGTCCGTCTGCGGCCCGCTGAGCATTTCGCCGACGCGATCGACCCTCGTGATGGCCTCAGACAGGGGCGATCTAGACCTCAGTCAACGAAAGGCGATTCACCGTCGCGCAAAAGAAACTTCCGGCACTTGTCCCTCGCAGGGGGGATCACCGGTCAGCCGGACTTCCGTTTTGCCTTGCGCCGAAAGGCCGCCGAGTTTTTGCAGCGAAGCTAAGAAACTCTGGCTTTTCCGATCTGTCCGAGGAAGAGCAGCAGAACAGTTCAGTTACCCGGCCAGGACTCGAACCTGGAATAGCAGGACCAAAACCTGCTGTGTTACCAATTACACCACCGGGTATCGTCGTCGAACCGCCGAAACCGACTCCTTACACCCTCGCTCCGACCAGTTCGCGGCGACGTAAAAAGTCTATTCGATGTGTCCGCAGGAGGCAAGAGCGGACGGCGGCATAGAACCAACCGCCTCTGCGAACTCGGCCACGACAAAGCCCGTCGCCGCAAGCTTGTGCCTTATCCGGCATGACTGAAACGGAAACAGGACGACCAGTGGCTTCTGCCCTCGTGCTCCGTGCAGCCAATCGCGTATAATGAGGCAACACATGTTCGGAAGCGCTCCCAAATGGCTCCCGAACAGCCTCTTGACCAATAGCCTCCAACTAGATTCGACAGAATTCATGGCAACCGAGACGAGCGAGCGGCGACGGAACCCGCTGCGAAAGATCATTCTGAGCCTGATGTTGTGTCTGCTCGCACTGACGGTGGGAGCGGTGGTGTTTCTGTCCTTGGCGGCGTTGAGGCAGCCGCCGCCGAGCCGCGAACCTGTGCAGCGAGTCTACAATGTGGAGGTTTTCGAGGCCCGGCCGTGCGACATTCAGGAAATCGTGACAGGATTTGGCACGGCACGCTCAGACCGTGAGGTGGTGGTGTGTGCCGAGGTCTCGGGTCAGGTCATTACCGTTCATCCAAAGTTGGAGGTCGGCCAGTCGGTTCAGGGCGCCCTCGTCACCGTCGACGAAGCCGGTCAGTCCCACCGCATTCAGGGAGACGCCTTGGTCCAGATCGATCCACGGACCTATCAGGAACGGCTGACGCAAATCCTCAACTCGCTCGCCGAAGATGAAGTTCAACTGGGGCAGTTGGAACAAGAGGAAAAAAACCTGCGACGATTGCTGAAGCACGCGGAAGCAATCCGAGACGACTACAAGAAGGAATTCGATCGCATTGCTCGGCTGGTGCAGCAGAAGGTGCTTCAGTCCAGTGACTACACGCGGGCGCTGCTGGAGCTTCGTCGTTACGAGCAGGCCGTCACTGAATACGAAAACCAGTTGGCGTTGATTCCGACGCGGCGGGAAGCCGTTCTTCAGCGCATGCAAACCCGGCGGACGGAGCAGCGGCTGGCCGAACTGGACGTCGAGCGAACAACTGTACGGCCTCCTTTCTCCGGGATCATCAGCGAAGTGTTCGTCGAAGTGGGCAAGGTCGTCCGACCGGGCGACCCGCTGTTCCGTTTGACCGACATCACCCAGGTCGAGGTTCCGGTCGCTCTCTCGTTGAGCGACTACGCCAAACTCGCCAAACGAATCAAAGAGGGTGATTTTCCTTACGTGGAGTTGGCGGAGAACGAAACCGCGCCGGCCCGGTGGGTGGGTGAGCTGACGCGAGCAGCTCCAGAAGCGGATGAAACGACCCGAACGATCCAAGTTTACGTCGAAGTCGATAACCGCAAGCAATCGACGCCGTTGCTGCCCGGCGCGTTCGTCCATGCGCGGATTGACGGCCCCGTTCTGAAGAGCGTAATGCTCGTGCCGCGAGACGCTTTGACGGAGGACGGCGTTTTCGTCGCCGTTCCCCGCCGGCCGGACGACCTTTCCGGTCCGGTCGTCGCGCGCAAACGCCCGATCGTGATTCGGCGGACGTTGCAATCTTTTGCCATTCTCGATTCGAAACAGACCCCATTGCAGCCGGGCGACCAGGTCATTTTGACGAACCTGGACATCTTGCAGGACGAGGCCGAAGTACGAGTCCAAAGCCGCCGGACTTTGAAAGACGAACTGCGACGCCAGCGCGTTCCGGTGGCCAAGCTGATTGCCGCCACCGAAGAAATCTCCCCACCGTCTCGGTCCCCCCTGGACCGGCCAAGGCCCGCGAGCCACCGACCTCTGTGACGTTTCTGAGGTTTCCGCCCAGAGTCTTCGTGACGTTTTGGTCGCCCGATCGACTGCCGACCATCGCCGTCTAGGCGGTCTATTCAGCATTCAGCAGCCTCGGCCAGTTCGTCCGGGTTCCGCCGCTGCCGCAGACCACAAGACTTGCTTGACAGCGCTGGCGACAACTGTCATCGAACCATAGCGCGGCGGATCAACTGAAGCCAGTCGAAGGCTTCTGAGCCGTTAGTCCCGAGTGGTTCGCATTGTGAGGCGTCCTGCCGGAGCCGCATGAGCGGAACATCAATTCTTGCCGAAATCTCCCGTGCGTTGGTTTCAGTTGACTCGTCGCCTGTCCGCTGCGGTCCATCGTTGAGGATTACCGCAGCCACGGCGAGCCCGCGGTGCCGAGCGACCTCGATGGTCAACAGCGTGTGATTGATCGTTCCCAGTCCATTCCTCGCGACGATCAGCAAAGGCAACTGCAGGTCTTTGGCAAGGTCGGCGACCGTTTCGGTCGCAGTCAGCGGACAGAGCAACCCTCCGACACCTTCGACCAGTAACACGTCCACCCGGCCAGTCCACCAGAAGGCTCCGTCCCTCAAAAGTTGCCCATCGACTGACTGTTTCTCCCGCTCGGCTGCGACGGGCGGGGCCAAGGCCGCTTCAAAACATTGAGGACAGATGCGCCGCCGGTCGAATTGTCCGCCAGTCGCCGCGCACAAGCGCTCGACGTCTTCCCATTGGACGCCGCCCGCTTTCTTTGGGGTCGCCCCGGTGCACACCGGCTTGTACGCGCCGGCGCGAACGCCTCGGTTGCTCAATGCGACCGCGATCATCGCGGTCACGTACGTTTTTCCCACCCCAGTGTCCGTCCCCGTCACGAACAATCCGGGCAACCGTCCCGACTCCGACATGGCGGATGCGTCTCCTCAAATTCTTTTCTCGGGTAGATTTGCCGCCGTGCTCACATCGTCAGCACACGAAACCGGTGTCCAAGGACAAGGCGTTTTCAGGCAAAGGTTTCTTTCACCCCTCCCGTAAGCGGGAGAAGGCGATTCGAATGGCAGTGTTTTCCTTGGTTTGTCAGACTTCGTTGGCTCTCTCGATTTCACCATTCGCGCCCTAAACAGTTGACGTGCCGGCTGCTCGCCCCTTTCACCACGCCTCGCCGCGTCACCAACTCGCAAGACAGATTGTGGCGTCAGGAAAGAGAACGTCCAAGGGTAATGCAGCCTTCGTGGGTTTCGTTTCTGAAGCGACGGCTCGTGGCAAGGCGGCTCGATTGTTTTCCGGGACGCATTCTTCTCGAACGGCAGTGATCCGAAACGAAGGAAGCTCCCGAGGCCCAATTGACCGCACAGGGCGGCCGATTTACACTACGGTGGCTTATTTTCAACCTCGGGAAGCTTAGCGATGTTGGTTGAGAAGCTTAGCGATGTTGGTTGAGAAAGCCGTGAGGATGTGCGCGGCGCTGGTCTTGTTGCGAAGGCCGCTTTTCTGCGTGATGCGGC
This sequence comes from Planctomycetota bacterium, assembly GCA_013151585.1. GTDB lineage: Bacteria > Planctomycetota > Planctomycetia > Planctomycetales > Planctomycetaceae > JAADHY01. Next base: position 2,455 of record JAADHY010000392.1, on the reverse strand, counting down.
CGCCCGGCCACACATCCAGGGGCCCGTCTTGATTGGCCTACTGGGTTCTCCGACGATAGGAGACGGGGCCAACGTCCGGGGGAAACCACATTGTGGGTCGAACGACGCGGGAGGACGACTGGTGATGCAAGCATCAAAGTTTTCGGCTTCGGAGCATCGATTCAGTTTGCGAAGGGCGGGGACGGCATTTCGCTGGGCCGTTTTAGTGGGCGGGCTAGTAGCCGGTCTTATCGGAGCGGCGGTGCGTGCGGAGGCCCAAAAGGCGTCTTCCAAGACAGCCGGCTCGGCAGCCCAGGAGCTTCCGCCGATCGAAGAGAAAACTTTACGGGCGAGCGACGGTTGGCCAATCCACATCATTTACCTCCCCTCACCGATGAAGAAAGACGGTCCGGTCGTCGTTTTGCTGCATCGGCAAGGCAGCAACTCGCTGGTTTGGCTCCGGAAGCGCGGGCTTGCTCGTCTCCTCCAGAATGCCGGCTACGCCGTGATCGCCGTCGACCTGCGCAAGCACGGCAAGAGCAAACGGAAGGGGGGCCCGACAAGGTCGGCGCGGCGAGCAGGATCAGGCGGAGGTCTCAAGCGCGCCGATTATCAGGCTATGGTCGCTCGCGATTTGGAAGCGGTCAAAGGGTTCATCTATCGCGAGCACCAGCAGCAGAAGCTCAATATGCGGAAGTTGGCACTGGTCGCTGCGGAAATGAGCTGCCCAATCGCCATTAACTATACCGTGCTAGACTGGCTGAAGAAGCCCTACGATGATGCTCCGTCTCCTGAAGCCGCGACCCCGCGGGGCCAGGACGTACAGGCGTTGGTCCTTCTGTCGCCGGATACGAGTTGCCCAGGAGTTGTTACGGCACGCGCCATTCCCTTCATCAAAGCCCGTCCAATTTCAGTTTTGATCTGCGTCGGGGCTGAGGACAGCGACTACGTGAAAAACGCGAAACGCATCTTTCAGCAGCTTGGTGGCGAACACCAGACGGTCCGCCGCGTCTACTACAAGGCCTATCCCGGCAAGCTGCGGGGCACCGACCTGCTCGGAAAGCCCTCCATCCAAGTCGAGAAACTGATTCGCGGCTTTCTGGACAAGCATCTGAAAGCTTTGAGCGGCCCGAGGTACGATTGGCGCGACCGCCGTTCTCCGTTGCTGAAATGATCTGACTTCCCGCGTCGAGGGCGGCCGAAAGCATGACTGCGACCAACAGCAGTGTCTGATGCAAACCGAGCGGACGGAAACTTCCGACTCGGCGACGGCGGGGCACAGTTACGGCACAGCCAGTTCGCTCTTGGCGTTCGTGCCCGTCTCCTGCGCCTTCATAGAGACCTCCACTTCCACGGCGGGACGGAAAGCGGATCGAGGTTCGTTGGTCGCTTTGCGTTCCTGATGAATCTTGACTGTCCAGCGAGCCAGTCCGAAGGGAACTTGTTTGCTGACCCAAAGCTGTGTTTCGTGAACGGAGCGCACCGTCGGACTCTCCAGCGTAAACTTACCCGTGTACTTGGTCGCCGTCACCGGTCCGATGCCTACGTCGGGGTCTTCCGGACCATTCGGGTCCGGCTTCAATTCCTCGAAATGACGGATCAGGCAGATGGAAGGGTAAACATGCAAGACCTTCGTGCGGATTTCCTCAGGATCGTTGTCGCCAATTTTCTTGTAACCGCGAACGATCGGTAGGAAAGCCACTGGAATGTTTTGCTCGTCTCGGAGTTTTCCCGTGACAGCGGCTTCGGGGATCAAGACTTTGTAAATGCGCGGGTTCACACGCTCGCCGATCCGTCCGCTGTCAATTCCTGTCTCGCTGGGCTTGCCCGTTTGCACTTTGATTTCAATCCAACGACACGGGACCTCTTTTCCCTCGTACTCGGCTGTTTCTCGCCCGACGGACTTGAGGGTCAAGTGGCGAATCCACTCGATGTTCAGATTACCTTCGGCCGAGTCGGGACGAATCTCGACCTGTTTGTACGTACCTTCATACCGAATCCACGTCCCGTCTTCCGGCAGGTTCCAGATTAGCCCCTGCGCGCAGAGGCTTGATGTCGCACCTCCGAACGCCGCCAGCACGGCACAAACTGCGAGCAATGGGTTCACTTTGTTCACTTTAGCCGTCCTTTTTGAAGTCACCATAAAGCCGGATTATTCATGAATCCCATCAGGAGACTATCCGAGGTCGACGCCCTTGGCCAGGCCCTCTTGATGACAAATCAGCCCGGGCGAACAACCGGGCCTTTGACTCCAGTGTCTCACACAGTTCGATCTGAGGCAAGCCCGCGTGCGCTGCTGTGTGCTTCGCTGATCGTCGAAAACTTCCTTCGGCTGGCCAATTGGCATGTCTATTGGCGGGCGGTTCGGCCCGGCGTCCGCGCGAGGCAGCCGGTTGTTCGCCATGGGCCACGGGAGTGGCGGGTGCAGCATCGCGCTGATTCCGGCGGGCTGAGTCAGCGATCGGCGCGCCCGTGG